>VGRB01000116.1 GCA_016875475.1 Deltaproteobacteria bacterium | reverse complement strand
GGGGCCGCAGCAGGCCCTCCAGGTCCATCGCGGAGGCGCCCGGCTTCAGCCCGCGGACCGCCGCCTCCACGTCCCTCGGCCCGAAGCCGAGGTTCGCGAGCGCGGACCGGACGTCGTCCACCAGCCCCGCCGGCACGCCCGCCGGCGCCGCGGGCGCCTCGACCGGCAGCGCCATGAACTTCTCGCCCAGCTCGAGCACGAGGCGCTCGGCCGTCTTCCTGCCGACGCCGCTGATCGTCGTGAGCTTCTTGACGTTCTTCGCCCGCACCGCCTCGACGAACTCGGGCAGCGGGAGCCCGCCGAGCACGCCCGAGGCCATCTTCGGCCCCACGCCGGCCACGCCGGTCAGCATGTCGAACACGTCGCGCGTCACCGCGTCCGCGAACCCGTATAGCGTGATGGCGTCCTCGCGGACGACCGTACGGACGTGCAGGGCGCACTCGCTTCCGGCCTCCGCGACCGCGAGCAGGGTCTGCCGGTCGCACCAGACGTCGTACCCGACCCCCCCCACGTCCAGGACCACGCTCCCGTCCGTCCGGTCCAGCACGCGCCCCCGCAGGTACGCGATCATCCCCCCTCCTCGCGCGCCCTACCGCGCGCGCCCTACCGCGCCCTGCCCAGCACCTCGTCGATCAAGGTGCGCTCCCCCCCCAGGATCAGGTGCGTGGTCGCGATCGCCAGCGCGTCCGCCGCGTCCTCGGCCGGGTCGGCGTCGAGGGACAGCAGGATGCGCATCATCGCGACCATCTGGGACTTCTCGGCGCGGCCGCGGCCCGACACCGTCTTCTTGACCTGGGCCGGCGCGTACTCGTGGCCGCGCAGGCCCGCCTGGTGCAGCGCGAGCAGGACCACGCCGCGCACGTGCCCGAGCTTCAGCGCGGAGTCCGCGTTGCGCGCGACGAACACGCGCTCGACCGCCGCCTCGGCGGGCCGGTGCTCGTGCAGGAGGCGCATGACCTCCTCGTGCAGCAGCGCGAGGCGATCCCCCAGCCGCAGCGCGGGGTCGAGCCGGATCGTGCCGGACACGACGTGGCGCATGGATTGCCAGTCGCCCTCGACGACGCCCCAGCCGGTGACGTGACTCCCGGGGTCGATTCCGATGACGCGGGGCACGGGTCCTCCGTAGGCCTTCGCCCCCGCCGCGCCTAGGACTCGGCGGCGAGGCGCTCCATCTCCGCCTCGTCGATGTCGTAGTTCGCCCAGACGTTCTGGGTGTCGTCGCAATCCTCGATGGCCTCCTCGAGGCGCAGCATCTGCTCGGCTTCCTTGCCCGCGATCGTGGTGCGGTTCTTGGCGATCTTGGCGATCTTCGCGGAGGTCACGTTGAAGCCCCTGGCCTTGAGCGCGTCCGCGACCGCCATCAGGTCGGTCATCGCGGTCGCGACCTCGAAGACCTCGCCCGAGTTGGACACGTCGTCGGCGCCCGCGTCGAGCGCGGCCTCGAAGACCGCGTCCTCGGTCGTCCCCTCGGCGGAGACCTCGATCAGTCCCTTCGTGTCGAACATCCACCCGACCGAGCCCTGGGCACCCAGGTTCCCGCCGGCCTTGGAGAAGATGCGCCGGATCTCGGACACGCAGCGGTTCTTGTTGTCGGTCTGGCAGTCCACGATGATCGCGACGCCGCCCGGCCCGTAGCCCTCGTAGGAGACCTCCTCGTAGGACACGCCTTCCAGCTCGCCCGTGCCCTTCTTGATGGCCCGCTCGATGTTGTCGGCAGGCATGTTCTGGCCCTTGGCCGTCAGGACGGCCTGCCTCAACCGCGAGTTCGCGTCCTGGCTGCCGCCGCCGAGGCGCGCCGCGATCGTGATCTCCTTGATCAGCTTGGTGAAGAGCCGGCCGCGCGCCGCGTCGGCCTTGCCCTTCTTGTGCTTGATGGAAGCCCATTTGCTGTGGCCGGACATGACACCCTCGAGCTAGAGAGGCAGCCAAGAACCGGTCTTTCCTACCACGACGCGGATCGATTCGCAATCCATTCCGGGACGGACATCCCCGTACCGATGCAGGAAGCGGCCTGCCAGAAGCGGCCTTGACACCCCCGCCTGTCGCGCCTAGGTTCCGAACGGTACGACGAAGGACGTCGAATGGCGAAGAAGTACACGAGCGTGGTGACCGGGGCGTGCGGCTTCATCGGCAGCCACATGGTCGACTTCGCGTTCTCGAACCTGCGGCTGAAGGCCGCGGGCTACGAGCTGAAGCACCCGGACCCGAAGGCGCCGATGGTCGAGGTCGCGAAGTGGTTCGACGAGAGGGGGTTGCTGTGACGCAGACGCAGGCCCATGAGCGCCACATGGACGCGCGGGACCGCATCCACACGCCGGACGGGCGTCCGTACACCTTCCTCGACCTGGCGGTCGCGGCACCGGAGGCGCTGGAGGAGGTGATGCGGTTCGGGTGGATGCCGGACGCGCGGAGGCTCGCGGGGAGCGAGTTCCGCGGGTACAACGCGCTGGACCTGACGGCGGTGATCGGGATCCGCAGGTTCCGCAAGGGGTTCGAGGCGAGCCCGGCCCCGGCGGGCCCTCGCGACGCGCTGCGGGGCTACGACGTCCAGGTCGTCCAGGGCGGCATCGGCGCGCCCTGGGACCCGGTGCTCCGTCGCGGCGCGCCGATCCGGCATTCGTTCCACGGCGTCCGGTTCGTGGACCCGAGCGACCGCGACAACCTGTACCCGAACGCGGCGTTCCTGGACTACGGGGCGGGCGGCAACCCCCTGTGGGACCCGAGCCGGACGCTGCGGGACTACCTCGTGCAGGTCTACCCCGACGACCCCGACCTCCTGCTGGGCAGGACGTACGTGGCGCTGGGCCCCGCGCGGATCCCGGTGTCGTACTTCGTGCTGGAGCGGCTGCAAGGCCCGGATCGGATCCCCTAGAAGGCGTCCGCGCGAAGGGCCTCGGCGCGATCGGTGCGCTCCCAGGTGAACTCGGGCTCGGTCCGGCCGAAGTGGCCGTACGACGCGGTGAGCTGGTAGATCGGGCGGCACAGGTCGAGCTGCACGCCGATCATGCCCGGCCGGAAGTCGAAGTGCTTCTTGACCAGTTCGGAGATCCGGGCCGCCGGCACCTTCTCGGTCCCCTGCGGATCCACGAGCACGGACACGGGCTCCGCGACGCCGATCGCGTACGCGACCTGCACCTCGCACCGGTCCGCGAGCCCCGCCGCGACCACGTTCTTCGCGACGGGGCGCGCGTAGTACGACCCGCTGCGGTCCACCTTGCTCGGGTCCTTGCCCGAGAACGCGCCGCCGCCGTGCCGGCCGAAGCCGCCGTATGAATCGACGATGATCTTGCGCCCGGTCAGCCCGCAGTCGCCCATCGGCCCGCCCACCACGAACCGTCCGGTCGGGTTCACGTAGATCTTCACGTTCTGCGCCATCAGGCCGGCCGGGACGATCTTCCTGATGACCTCCTCGACCACGCCCTCGCGCAGCGTCGCGTTGTCCACGTCCGGCGTGTGCTGGGTGGACACGACGATCGCCGTCACCTCGCGCGCCTGGCCGCCGTCGTACTGGACCGAGACCTGCGACTTGCCGTCCGGCCGCACGAAGCCCAGGATGCCCTGGCGCCGCACGTCCGCCAGCCGCTTCGTGAGATGGTGCGCGAGCATGATCGGCAGCGGCATCAGCTCCGGGGTCTCGTTCGTCGCGTAGCCGAACATCATCCCCTGGTCGCCCGCACCCTGCAGCTCCGGGCTGCCGCGGTTCACGCCCATCGCGATGTCCTGGGACTGCTTGTCGATCGACGTGATGACCGCAGCCGTCTTCGAGTCGAACCCGATCGCCGGGTCCGTGTAGCCGATCTTCTCGATGGTGCGGCGCACCACGGCCGGGATGTCGACCCAGCAGTCCGTCGTGATCTCGCCGCCCACGAACGCGAGGCCGGTCGTCACGAGCGTCTCGCACGCGACGTGGCAGGCCTTGTCCTTCGAGATGATCTCGTCCAGGATGGCGTCGGAAACCTGGTCCGCCACCTTGTCCGGATGCCCCTCGGTCACCGACTCCGACGTGAACAGGAAGCGCTCGAGCACCATCGCCGATCCCTCCGGTTGGCGCACTGCCAGAAAGCCGGGGCTTGATACCCCTGCGGAGCGCAAAAGTCAAACGCGTGGCGGGCGCGCGGGCGCGGCAGCGGCGACGCGTGAGGTGCGCGGTCACCCGGCAGGTGAGCGGGCACGGACACGGACGCGAAGGACGCAGCGAACATGTGGCGGATTCCGGAACGCCGTGGGGTATGATCCGGTGACGGAGGATCGGCCGGAACCCACGGGAGGCGACTACATGAAACGGCGGATGGCGCGCGCGACGGCGACGGCGACCGCGATGGCGACGGCAACCGCGATTGCGACGGCGACCGCGATCGCGACGGCGCTCCTGGCGGCTTCGCTCGCGGCGTGCGGCGGGCCGTCCGGCGGCGGCGGCGCGGCGGGCGACGAGGACGCAACGGCGCAGGCCGACGGGCCGTCGGAGGTCGCGGGCGGCGACGCGGAAGACGCGCCGACGCCCGGGGACGCGGTCGCCGACGGGACCGGCGAGGCGCCGACCGATGCGGCCGATCCGGGCAGGGAGGCCGTGCCTGAGGTCTCCACCGAGTGCCCGGGCGGCTCCGGCTGCGCGTGCGAGGCCGACGGCGACTGCGACTCGGGCCTCTGCCTCGAGACGCGCGACGGGATGCGCTGCATGCACCGCTGCGGCGGCGGCGAGCCGTGCCCCAAGGGGTGGACCTGCCAGGTGGTCGAGGGGCACGGGCCCGACGCGTTCGCGGCCTGCGTCGATCCGTCGGCGCGCCTGTGCCGCCCCTGCACGAACGGGATGGAGTGCCTGCCCGCGGCGCCGTCCGGCAACCGCAAGTACGCCTGCCTGCCGAACGGCCTGTCCGGGTCGTTCTGCGCGATCGACTGCGTGGGCGAGGACGACTGCGCCGCCGGCTTCACGTGCGTCGAGGCCCCCTGGGGCCAGTGGACGGCGCGCCAGTGCCGCCCGATCGCCGGGGAGTGCCCGTGCACGGAGTACTTCGAGTCGGCCGCGTTCACCACGACGTGCGCGGTCGAGAACGCGCACGGCCGCTGCGAGGCGACCCGCACCTGCGACCGGCCCTGCCCTGCCCCGGAGCCCGCGGCCGAGGCGTGCAACGGCAGGGACGACGACTGCGACGGCGCGACCGACGAGGGGTTCGACGATGTGTCGTGCGGCACGGGCGCGTGCGCGGTCACGGTGTCCGCGTGCGACGCGGGGGTGCCCCGGACCTGCACGCCGGGTGCGCCCGGGACCGAGGTCTGCAACGGCATCGACGACGATTGCGACGGCGAGACCGACGAGGATCTGGGCACGGCCTCCTGCGGCGCGGGGGCGTGCGCGGTCACCGGCCCGGCGTGCAAGGGCGGGAAGCTCTCGACGTGCACGCCGAAGTCGCCCGGGACCGAGGTCTGCAACGGCATCGACGACGATTGCGACGACGCCACGGACGAGGACCTCGCGGACCTGACCTGCGGCACCGGCCAGTGCGCGGCCTCGGTGCCCGCGTGCGTGAACGGCTCGCCGGGCGCCTGCACGCCCGGGACGCCCGGGACCGAGGTCTGCAACGGGCTCGACGACGACTGCGACGGGCTGTTCGACGAGGCGGAGGACGCGTGCCCGGCGGGGAAGCGCTGCGAGGGCACGGAGTGCGTGCCCGAGTGCACCCCGGCCGTGGACGGCGGCTGGACGGACTGGACCTGCGGCGCGTGCTCGGCCGGGTGCGGCGGCGGCACGCGCCCGTGCACGCGGACCTGCACCGCGCCCGAGCCGTCCTGCGGGGGCGCCCCGTGCGACGGCCTCGACGCGATGGACGAGCCGTGCAACGTGCAGTCGTGCTGCCCGCCGGGCTACAACGTGGTGAACTGCCATCCCTCGGCGCCCGGGGACAAGAACGCCTGCGACGCCTCGCTCTCCTCGGCGCGCGCGACGTGCCAGGCGCTCGGCTGCACCCCGTCCGACCCGGGCGCGTGCACGGTCGGCGGGAGCCCGTCGAATGCCGAGTGCTACGGCGCTATCGGAACGTGCAACTGACCGGAGGGACACCATGATCTGCCGCCATTGCGGGGCCGACCACGGCGACGGCGCGCGCTACTGCCCCTCGACCGGACGACCGGTCGCGCCGCCCGCCCCGGACGACGAGCCGGAGCCGGAGCCGACCCGGATGATGGAGGCGCTGCCGTTCGCGGAGGCGCCGGCCCCGGAACCGTCGTCCGCCGGCACGCAGGCCGCCGTGCCGCGAGCCGCGCCCGCCGGACCGCGGGACCCGCCTGCCGCCGGCCCCGAAGCCGTGATCCGCGACGCCATCGCCATGTGGCAGCGTCACTTCGTCCCGTTCCTGATCATCGCGGCGATCGGGCTCGCGCCGATCGCGATCGTCAAGGCGGTGATCCTGTGGATCCTCCAGGCGGTCGTGGTCGCGGCCGCGGCCTCGGCGGTCGCGGGGGGCCTCGCGGCCGCGATCGCCGGCTGGCTCGCCGCCGTGGTCTCGGCGCTCGCGGTGGCGGTCGCGTCGGTGCTCGTGCTGTCGCTCGCGGTCCCGCTGACCCAGGCCGCGACGCTCGCCGGGCTCGCCGACGCCGGCCGCGGGCGCGAGGTGTCGTGGTCGGACGCGTGGTCGGCCGCGCTCCGCCGCGCGGGCCCGCTGATCCTGACGCAGCTCCTGGTGACCGCGGTCGTCCTGGTGGGGTCGCTGCTCCTGGTGGTCCCCGGGGTCCTGGCCGCGTTCTTCCTGACGTTCACCGCGGCGGTCACGATGCTGGAGAACCGCTCGGGCGTCGACGCGATGCGCCGCAGCTTCGACCTCGTCCGGGCCGACTGGGTGAACGTGCTGGTCGTCGTGATCGCGCTGGTGGTCGCGCACGTGGTCGTCGCGGTCCTGACCGGGCTGGTCGTGCCCAGGACCTCCCCGTTCCTGGGGTCGATCCTCGGAGACCTGCTGCTGATCGCGCTCCTGCCGTTCCCGGTGATCGCGTCCGCGTATGCCTACCTGGAGGCGCGCCGCAAGCTCGACGGCGAGGAGCGGCGGCGGCTCGACGCGGAGTGGGGCCGGGTCGGAGGGTGACGGTGCCGAGCGACTACCAGACGTTCAGCGTCTCGGTGTTCATGCCGCCCGGGTAGCCGTACGACACGTACTGGTCCCACCCGTAGACCACGAGGCCCACGGTCTGGTCCCCTTCCAGCCGGTGCGACCCGGCCGCGAGCGGCATGCGCGCCACGGACCACGCGCCGGCCCCCACCGGCGTGAACTTGGACGCGTCGATCGGGGCGTCGTCCAGCAGCACGACGGTCCCCGGCCGCGCGAGCACGTTGACGTAGCTCTTGGCGTACTTGGGCGGCACCAGGAACACGTATTCCTTCCGGAACTGCGCCGAGGGCACCGCGAGGATGAACGCCGGGTCGCCGATGTTCGCGTCGTCCGGCGAGCAGTCCTCCAGCTTGGCGCACGGCTTGCCGTTCCCGAAGAACATGCCGTTGACGACCTCGCCGCACTCGCACGAGAACGAGCCCGGCCCGCACGGGCCGAACAGGTCGGCGCAGATCTGGTGCTCCGCGTACGGCGCGTTCTGGCCCTCCATGAACTGGCCGACCAGGATCGGCTTGTCCGCGGTGATCTCGACGTCCTTCGCGACCTCGAACTCGAAGTGCTCGCCGCGGTCGAGCGTCGGGACGGTCACGCTCGCCCCCGCGACCGTGACGTGGGTGTCGTCCAGGGCCGCGAGCACGCGGATGATGTCGGACGCCTTGCCGCGCGGCCACAGCCGCGGAACCGGGTAGTCCTTGCCCCACGCGGCGAGCGGGGGCATCTCCTCCTCCAAGTGGTCGCAGGCCGCGATGGTCGGGCACGAGTCGTCGTCGAAACACGACACGGACGGGTCGTAGGAGCACTTCCCGCCCACGCACCGCGACAGCGGGACCGTCGCGCACACGTGGCCCGCGAAGACCGCGACCCGCCGGTCCGCCTCGATGCGGGTCCCGGTGAGGTCCCCGAACGGGTCGGCCGCCTCGAGGTTCAGGACCTCGAACTGCTGAAGCGTCCCCTTCCAGGTCTCGCCGGCCTTGAGCGCCTTGATGCCCGACCCGCCGATCGTGTCCGCGGTGACCGTGACCTGCACGTTCGTCTCGCCCTCCTCGGGCGCGACGACCGCCACGTTCGACGCGAGCATCTGCCCAGCCGCGTTCTCGCCGATCGTCGGCCACGCGAGCGCCATGTAGCTCTTCCCGAGCGCGTTGATCGGCAGCAGCAGCGACGCGTCGTTCGAATAGACGCCCACGTTCTCGAGCGGGTTGAACTGGTAGGCCACGATCGGCAGCGTGGACTTCAGCCGGTACGCGCGCTTGCCCTTCATCCCTCCCACGACGTTGTATGGGTCGAGCCAGATCGGCGTCGCGGTCGCGGGCGGGGCCTGGACCGTCTTGACCACCTTGTCGTGCCGGCTGATCGTGATGGTCGCGGTGAACAGCGTGTTCGTGTTCGACACCACGATCGCGTACGGCGACGACTGGCCGTCCATGGTCGGGTCGAGGTCGTGGTAGTTGTCCATGTCGATCGCCCAGTACTCGCAGCCCTGGTTCGTCTTGAACTTCTCGTTGAGCGCGCAGAGCTGCACGCACAGCCCGAGGTGGCACACGCGGCCGGTCGTCTCCGGGTCGCAGTCCTCGACGAACGCCCACGAGGTGGCGTCCTGCTGGCACTGGAAGACCTCCATTGCACGGCACTCCTTCATGCCCGGGATGCAGTCCTTGCAGAACCCGTCCACGCACGCCTGGCCGCCGCAGTCCGTCTCGTCCCACCCCTGCCCGTCGAGCCGGCAGAGCCTCGCGAGCGTCGCGCCGGCGCAGTCCGCCTTGCCCGGGATGCAGGTCAGGCACTCGGCGTTGTAGCAGACCTTCGGGTTGTCCGCGTCCTTGGCGCAGTTCTCCTGCCTGGTCCAGTCCTTGCCGTCCGGGGCGCACACGCGCGCGAACAGGCCGTGGCAGGACCGCTCGTCCGGCACGCAGACGAGGTCCTTGCGGCACTCGTAGTCGATGCACGGCCCCTCCGCGCAGTGCGAGGTCGTCAGGCACGCGACGCACATGCCGTTCTTCGGCTCGCAGTGCGGGATCCCGGGGGGGCACGGGCCGCCGCACGGTCCGGGGCCGGTCTCCGCCTCCGGGTCGTCGCCGTCGGCCGGGCCGCCGTAGTCCGGCATCTCGATCGCGGCGAAGTCGAGCGGCCCGGTCGCATCGCCGTCCGACGCGGTCTTGCCGCCGCACGCGGCGAGCGCGATCAGGAGGTAGAGCGGCAACGCGGAGGTTCGTTTCATCGGGCGCCCCGTCACGGACCAGAGGCGGATGATACCTCTTTCGGGGGGGCGCGTGGAACGTCACCACGAGCCCGCGATCAGTCGCGCGCGGCGGCCTTCGAGTACCGGTACATCCATACGCAGAGCCCCACGAACAGCGCGAGGCCGATGAACTGGCCGTACTGCACGACCCAGTCCGCGAGGTGGTCCGCGGCCCACGCGCCGGTCTTCGGGTCCTGGACGAAGACCCCGCCGATCGAGACGAACCGGATCGGCTTCCCGATGCCGTCGAGGTTCAGGATGGCGCCGATCATGCCCATCAGCGCGCCGCCCGCGATGAAGCCGGACGCGATGAGCGTGCCGCGCTTGCCCCGCTCGTCCACGACCTTCGGGTCCTTCGACGACCGGCCGATCAGCCACGCGAGCAGGCCGCCGATGACCAGCGGAACGTTCAGCTGGATCGGCAGGTACATGCCGAGCGCGAACGGGAGCGGCGGCACCTTGATCAGCGCCAGGATGATCGCCACGATAGCGCCCACGCCGTACAGGGCCCAGGGCTGCGCCTGGGTCGGGTCCATGGCCGACTGGATGATGGTCGCCATCAGGTTGCCCTGGGGCGCCGGGACCGCCGGGTTCGGGCTCATCGCGCCGGTCGCCGGGTCCTTGATGGCGAAGCCGTACGCCATCTGGATCAGCAGGATCGCGCCCGCCACGGACACGGCCGCGACGAGCGTGCCGAGGAACTTGAACCGCTGCTGGTTGCGAGGCGTCGAGCCCACCCAGTAGCCGATCTTCAGGTCGGTCACGAAGCCGCCCGCCATGGACAGCGCGGTGCAGACCACGCAGCCCATGATGAGCGCGGTCGCCATCGCGTCCCGGCGCTGGGTCGCGTCCTCGAGCGGCACGATCACCGCCATGACCAGTGAGAGGACCAGCAGCGTGATGAGCGTCATGCCGGACACGGGGTTCGTGCCGACGACCGCGGTCGCGTAGCCGGCCACCGTGGTGAACAGGAACGCGAGCACCGCGACGATCGCGAGACCGGCGAGCCCGGCCGCGGGCCCGGCCTTGGCCGAGAAGAAGACCGCGAGCCCGATCACGACGAGCGCCAGCCCGATGAGCACCGTCTTCATCGCCATGTCGGTCTGAGTGCGGCGCGCCTCGCCCTCCCCGCCGTGGCGCCGCCGGATCTGCTCGGCGCCGAGCTTGAACGCGTTGAGGATGACCGGCGACATGCGGATGATGCCGATGATGCCGGCCGCCGCGATCGCGCCGATGCCGACCTTCTGCACGAACGTCTTGAATATCTGCCACTCGTTCATCGTGGCGAGGCGACCCGGGTCCGGGATCAGCGCCTCGGGCATGGACGCGCCGAACAGGAACACGACCGGCACCAGGACCACGAACGACAGCACCGACCCGAGCGCGATGATGGTCGAGTAGCGCAGGCCCACGATGTAGCCGAGCCCGATGAACGCGGTCAGCGAGTCGAGCCGCACCACGAGCCGGAGCTTCTCGTACAGGTACTCGCCCGCGCCGCCGAGCAGCGACACGGTCCTGTCCAGCGAGTCGTGCGTGGCGAGGTGCAGGTTCCAGCCCTTGAGCGCGTCCGCGAGGAAGTCGTAGACGCCGCCGACGAGCATCGAGATCCCGAGCACGCCCGCCTGCTTCCCACCCGTCTCGCCGGCGACCAGGATCTCGGGCGTCGCGGTCGCCTCCGGGAACGGCAGCTTGCCGTGCTGCTCGGCCACGAAGTAGCGGCGGAGCGGGATCATGAACAGGATGCCCAGGCAGCCCCCCAGGAACGCCGCCAGGAACGTGTCGAGCAGGTTGACCCCGAGGTCGAGGATGTAGAGGGCCGGGATCGTGAAGATCCCCCCCGCCACGACCACGCCCGACGCGGCGCCGATCGACTGCACCATCACGTTCTCGGTGATGGCGCTCTTGCGCTTGAAGGCGACGCCGACGCCGACCGCGAGGATCGCGATCGGGATGGCCGCCTCGAACACCTGGCCGACCTTCAGCCCGAGGTAGGCGGCCGAGAACGAGAACACCGCCGCCATGATCAGGCCCATGGTCAGCGACCGCGCGGTGATCTCCGCGGGCGGCGGCGCGTCCGGCACGATCGGCCGGTAGGTCTCGCCTTCCGCCAGCTCGCGGTGCGCGTTCGCCGGGATCGCGACGCCCCCGCCGCCTGCGCCCTGCCCTCCTCCCGAACCGCCCGGGTGCGCGTGCGACATGTGGTCCCTCCGGTTCCGGAAAAGCCCCTGGCGGCGGTTCTACCAGAACGAGGGGCCGGTGGGAAGGACCGATCGGGACTCGACGCATGCCGGATCGGCAGGCAGCACGCATGCCCCGGGACGAACGAACGCGGATTCGGATCGACACGGAAGTGGCGGGCCGTCACCGGCGTCGGGGACCTGCCCCCGGTCGCGGTCACGTCCCGATCCGGGACCTCCGGGTACGGCAGGAGGGGGGGGCGGACCGGGTGTCCTACGCTCGCAGCAGGGCCCAGGCCGCGACCGCGATGGCGGCGCCGGCCACGCCCGCGGCGACCGCCCAGCCCCACCACGGGATGCGGCTCGCCCAGGGGAGCTTCAGGCCGGCCCCCCCGGTCGACTGGAACTGGTGCCGGATCTGCCGGAACAGCTCGGACCGGCCGACCGCGGCGCCCTCGACCCGGCTGACGTCCCAGTGCGAGGACGACGGGTAGGCGGCGTCGAGGTCCGCGAGCGCGGCGGCCGCGGTCGGGTAGCGCCGGTCGCGGTCCTTCTCGAGCAGCCGTAGCACGATGCGGTCGAGGGCGGGCGGCGCGTCCGGCCAGCGCGCGGAGGGGGCGACCGGGACCTTCTCCAGGTGCTGCTGGATCACCTCGCCGGGCGAGTCCGCGTCGAACGGCGGCACCCCGGCGATCATCCGGTACAGGATGACCCCGGCGCTGTACAGGTCGGTGCGTCCGTCGATGTCGCGCGCCCCCCTGCACTGCTCGGGCGACATGTAGTGCGGCGTCCCCAGGATCGAGAGCCCGCGGGTCAGCCGGGCGACCGGCGTGGGGCACCCGTCGTCCGCCTCGGCCAGCACCTTGGCGAACCCGAAATCCAGGATGCGCACCAGGGGACGCCCCTCCGGGTCGCGCGCCAGGATCAGGTTCCCGGGCTTCAGGTCGCGGTGGATCACGCCGCGCGCGTGCGCCGCGGACAGGGCCGCGAGCACCTGCCGCGTGACCTCGAGCGCGACTTCCAGCGACAGGGTCCCCCGCTCCGCGAGCACGTCGTCCAGGCTCACGCCCTGCACGTACTCCATGGTCAGGTAGCTCGTGCCGTCGGGCAGCGTCCCGAAGTCGTACGTCGGCACCACCTGCGGGATGCCGAGCGACTTCGTGAGCACCGCCTCGAGCCTGAAGCGGCGCACCATGTCCGGGTCGCGGGTCATCTCGGGGCGGAGCAGCTTGACGGCGATCGAGCCGCCCCCGGGGTCCTCGCAGAGGTAGATGCTGCCGGTGCCGCCGTAGCCGACGCGGCGGGTGATCGAGAGGCGGCCGAGCACCACATCGCCGACGCGCGGGTCCGCCGGCCACCCGTCGGCGGGCACGGCGGCGCGGCATGCCCAGCAGCGGCGGTCGGCCGGCTCCAGCGGCGTGCCGCACTTGTGGCAAACGCGCGGCTTGACCGGCGCCTGGATTCCCGCTTCCACCGGCGACCCTCGAGAGCGGACCCGAGAGTAGCACAGCCGGGCGGGCACCGCGCGGTCCGGATCGGCACGAGCGCGCCGCGCCGAGGCGCGGCGCGCTCGGCGGCCGCAAGGCGGCCGCGCAAGGGGGGTGGCCCGCGCCCCGCAACGCGGGGCGGCGGGCAGGGGGGCGAGCCGCGCCCCCCTCCGGGG
>VGRB01000115.1 GCA_016875475.1 Deltaproteobacteria bacterium | reverse complement strand
AAAACGACTGCATGGCGTCGCGGCTGCTCGTGCCGCTGTTCTCGACGTCCGCGACCGCGGTGCTGACGCACTTCTCGGAGGGCGACGGGTATGCCGAGGAGACGCTCCCCGACGGCACGAAGCGCATGCGCGACGCGATTCGCAGCTACACGTTCGAGCGCTACCTCGCGGTCGGCGACGGCGACGTGGCGTCCGCGGTGCGCGTGGCCTACGGCATCCGCGGCACGGCCCACGGCGACGTGGAGGGCGTGGTGTTCGAGAACGGGTCGATGAACCCGATCGTCGGGGCGGACGTGTTCGCGCTGGCCGACCCCCGCACGGACCCGGCGGCGCCGGCGCCGGCGACGTACCGCGAGTACCGGAAGCTCGCGCAGGCCGCGTGGGGCCACTCCGGCGTGATGAGCCAGATGGAGACGGACGTCGGCGTGATGCCGAGCTGGACCGGCGAGTTCTCCGGCCCGCTGCCCCCGGGCGCGTACTTCCTCGTCGCGCGCACGCCGGACCGCGGCCTGTCGCCGCTCGTGCCGGTCACGATCGCGGAGGGGCGCACCACGGTCGCGCACCTGTCGCTGCCCGCGGCGGGGCGGATCGAGTACCGCGTCCAGGACCAGGGCGGCATGGCGAGCCCCGCGCGCATCACCTTCGTGCGCACGGACGCGGCGGGGGACGACCTCGACTGGGACGGCTCGAACGAGCCGGAGCTGGGAGACCCGCGGTACGACCACGGCATCGTCAAGCACGAGTTCACGATGAACGGCCACGGCGCGGTCGGCGTGCCGCCAGGGGAGTACGACGTCGTGGCGTCGCGCGGCATCGAGTTCGGCGTGGCTGGTGCGCACGTCGAGGTGCGGCCCGGGGCGAACGCGCCCGTGCACCTGGTGCTCGCGCGCGAGGTCGATACGGCCGGGTGGGTGTCGGCGGACCTGCACGTGCACTCGGGCGCGAGCGTCGATTCGGGGCTCCCGCAGTCGCTGCGCGTGAAGGCGGCGGTCGCCGAGGGCCTGGAGTTCTTCGCGGCCACGGACCACGACTACGTGTCGTGGTTCCTCGCGCACGTGCTGCGGCTCGGGGTCGAGCAGTTCCTGAAGGTCATGCCGGGCGTGGAGACTTCGCCGCTGGAGTACGGGCATTTCAACGGGTTCCCGATGGCGTACGACGACACGAAGTGGCCGAACCGCGACGCGCCGCCGTGGCCGGGCCGCCGGCTCGGGGACGTTTGGCAGGAGATGCGGGAGCGGTCGAGCGCGCCCGCGGACACGTTCGTGGTCGAGGTGAACCACCCGCGCGACGGGATGATGGGCTACTTCGGCCAGATCGGGATGGCGGGCTACAGCCTGGAGCGCAAGACGCCGGGCATGGAGACGTGCGCGGCGCCGCTCGAGCGCGCCCCGTGCGACTTCGAGGCGTTCGAGCTGCTGAACGGCAAGAACTTCCAGTACCTGCACACGCCGACCGTGGTCGAGGAGGCGGACTACTACCGGTGCATGTCCGCGATCATCGCGTCGCGCAACGCCGCGGACTTCCCGCAGAAGGACGGCGCGGGCGGGCTGTGCGCGGACCTCCAGAAGGGCCCGGCCGGCTGCGACGCGGCGAAGGCGGCGGCGGCCGCGGCGGATCGCACGGGGCCGGTGGACGACGCGACGGCGGCTGCCGTGGTCCTGGCCGACCACTGCCGCTGGCACGAGGCGTTCCGGGCCGAGATGGCGCGGTGCGGGAGCGCGACGCTGCTCGACTGCAAGCGCATCGCGCTGGAGGCCCTGAAGTACCTGTCCGTCCGGTACATGGTCGAGCGCACGCCGTCCGAGAACGACCGCTACTTCGAGACCACGGCCGCGACCGACATCGGCTGCTCGCTCGAGGACGCGTGCACGGAGTGCGTGTGCGCGGCGCACCCCGAGTGCTGCCAGGACCCGCCGGCCGAGGGCGAGACCGGGACCGGCACCGGCTGGACCCCCGCGTGCGAGGCCGCGTGCCGCGCGGAGTGCCCCGCGAGCCTGGACCGGCCGTGCACGAGCCGGTTCCAGCCGGTCGAGGACTGGTTCGCGTTCCTCGACGCGGGCTTCGACAAGGCCGTGGTCGCGAACAGCGACTCCCACGGGCTCCAGAAGGAGATCGGGCTGCCGCGGAACTTCGTCGCGTCCCCGACCGACTCGCCGTTCGCGATCGACGCGAACGAGTTGACGCGCGCGGTGCGGGCGAAGCGGGTGATCCTGTCGTCCGGGCCGTTCCTGGACTTCGAGGTGGCGGGCGCGTCCGGGGCCTCCGCCGGCCCCGGCCAGACCCTGGACGCGTCGGGCGGCGGCGACCTGACCGCACGGCTCGTGATCCGGACGCCGTCGTGGTTCAAGGTCGATCGCGTCGAGATCTACCGCAACTCGAAGCTGGAGAAGCGGATCTTCCCGGACCGGCCGAAGGAGGAGGTGGTCGACCTCGACGCCACGATCGCGCTCGGCCGGCCGGCCGAGGACTCGTGGTACGTCGTGTTCGCGTACGGCCTGAACGACCCGGACCAGCTCTCGCCGGTCTACAAGCGCGAGGCGTACGGCAACATCCTGATCTCCACGATCATCTCGCTGGCCGCGCAGCAGATCCTGTCGTCGTTCGGGTCCGTGCTGGACGCGATCGGCGGCGCGGACGCGATCGGCCAGCTTCTCGGCGGCGTCGAGCTGCCGGACAGCTTCCCGAACCTGCCGTGGGCGACCACGAACGCGATCAAGGTCGATGTGGACGGCGGCGGCTGGCGCCCGCCCAAGGCGCGCGTCGCCGCGGACGGGTCGTTCGAGCTTCCCCCGTTCTGCACGCGGCCCTGCGCGCCGCAGGCGGGTCCGGACGGCGCCCCCACCCGCACGACGTGCGGCGAGAACCAGGTCTGCATCCCCGACACCGCGTCGCCCCGGGGCGGCATGTGCGGCATCCCCGTGCCGAAGGGGTGCGTGGGCCTTCAGAAGTCGGGGGTGTAGTCCCCGTCCCCGGGCCCCGCCGCGCCGCGGGCGGCGCGGCTACTGCAGCACCACGCAGTCCGCCGCGGACCCGTCCCGGCCGGTCGCGCCCGGCTCGCCGTTCGACGCGCCGCCCGGCCCCCCCGCGCCCGGGCCTGCGACCGCGGAGAACGCGTTCGCGGCCCCGGCCGAGCACCAGTCGGCCGCCGGCCCGCCCTCGCCGCCGAAGCCCGATCCGTACAGGCCCCACGACGGGCCGCCGCACCCTCCGCCCCCCCCGCCGCCGTGACCGCCGCTCCCCCCCGCGCCGCCGTAGCCGCCCTTGCCGGAGGCCCACTTGTACGTCCCTGCCGTGTTCCCGCCCTGCGCGCCGGGCCCGCCGACCCCGCCCTGGCCGCCGTTGCCCCCAGCGCCGCCGTCGCCGCCGCCGTTTCGGACGATCGTGTTGCCGGTGACGGCCGGCGCGGTCTGCGGGCCGGTCGTGGTCCGCGCGACGAACACCGCGAACGACCCGCCGCCGCCCAGGCCCGCCTCGCCGCCCGCGCCGCCGCACCCCGCGGCGCCGCCGCCGCCGCCGCCGCCTCCGAGCGTATCCACCGTGTTGCACGCCGCGACGACCTGCACGCTGCCGCCCGCGCCGCCGCCGCCGCCGCTCTTGCCGCCGCCGCCGCCCGACCCGGGCGACGCGCCCGCGGGCGTCCAGTCCCCGCCCGCGACCGACCCGGCCGGGACCTCGCACCCGCCACCCCCCGCGCCGCTCGCGCCCGGGCCGCCGTCGGTGCCGTCGAGCGCCGACGGCTGGTGGCCGAACAGGGTCGCGATGTTGCAGTTCGGCTGACCCTGGTACACGCCGCTCACGTACGCGTCCCACCCCCCCATTCCGCCCTCTCCGGCGCCGGCCCCGCCCTTGCCGGGGAGACCCGCGGGCTGCTGCGTGTTCGCGGACGGGCATCGGACCCACGCGCCGTCGCCGCCCGCGACGCCGCAGGCCGAGGCGCCGCCCGCGCCGCCGGGGTTCATCCGGGCGCAGGCGTGAGGCTCGTCCCGCCCCGTGGCGCCTGCCGCGCCGGGGGCGCCGTTGCCGCCGGACGCGCCGTTCCGCCCCGCGCCGCCCGCGCCGCCCCGGCCGCCGTAGATCACGTTGTCCGCGATCACGAGGGCGTCCGAACTGTCCACGGCCCACACGGCGTAGGAGTTCCCGCCGGCCTTGCCTGCGGCGTGGCCGAAGACGTTCTCGCCCCAGATCGTGAAGCCGGACAGCTCGGTCGGGGCGGTGATGCCCGACGCGGTCACGGCGCGGCGGTGAGGCGACCCCGATCCGGGCGTGGCGGTCCCGGACAGGATCGTCCGGTTGACGGCCGGGTCGCGCACCCAGCTCGCCGCCGCGTGGCCGCCGAGCAGCGACACCCCCCCGACGAGCGTCACGTCCTCCGGGTAGATGCCGTCGGACACCAGCACGCGCGAGCGGCCTTCCTCGATCGCGCGGGCGATCCCGCGGCCCACGCTCGCGCACGGGTCGTCGAAGGCGCCGCACGCGGCCGTGTCCTCACCTCCGTCCTCGGGGACGGACACGAATAGCGCGTCCGGGTCGATCCACAGCTCGCAGCCGTTGTCCGACCTGCCGTCCGCGTCCGCCCAGCCGCCGTCGCACGCGTACCGGCACCGGGCTGCGCCTGCCTCGACCTCGCACCGGCCGCGAGCGTGGTGCTCGTCCGCGGTCCAGAACCGCGTGCAGTCGGTGAAGCAGTTCCCGCACGCCTCGTCACGCACATAGACGCCGTCCGCGACGAAGTCCTCGTCCGTGTCGCCGTCGCAGTCGTCGTCCTGGTAGTTGCACGCCTCGGCCGCCGGATCGCCCGGCTCGGCGAGGCACGCAACGCCGTCTCCCGCGTCGTCGCAGGCGATCACGCCGAAGCGGGTGCACGCGCCTGTCCCGGCGACGCAGGCCTTGCCCTTGTCCGGGAAGGCCTGGTCGATCGCGCCGTCGCAGTCGTCGTCGAGGCCGTTGCAGCGCTCCGCGGACGGCTCGCCCGCCACCGCGTCGCAGGCGAGCCCGGCGCCCGCCTCGTCGCACGCCAGCACGCCGTAGCGGGTGCACGCGCCCTTCCCGGCGGAGCACGGCTTGCCCTTGCCGGGGAACGGCTGGTCGGTCGCGCCGTCGCAGTCGTCGTCGAGACCGTTGCAGCGCTCCGCGGACGGCTCGCCCGCCGCCGCGTCGCAGGCAAGCCCGGCGCCCGCCTCGTCGCACGCCAGCACGCCGTAGCGGGTGCACGCGCCCTTCCCGGCGGAGCACGGCTTGCCCTTGCCGGGGAACGGCTGGTCGATCGCGCCGTCGCAGTCGTCGTCGAGCCCGTTGCAGCTCTCCACGGACGGCTCGCCCGCCGCCGCGTCGCAGGCGAGGCCGTCGCCGTCGTCGTTGCAGGCGAGGACGCCGAACCGCGTGCAGGCGCCCTTCCCGGCGACGCACGGCTTGCCGCGCTCGGGAAACGCCTCGTCCGCATCGCCGTCGCAATCGTCGTCCAGGCCGTTGCAGGTCTCGGGGGCCGCCTCGGGAGCCGTGCACCCGAGCCACCCGGCCTCGCGGTCGCACGTCTCGAAGCCCGTGCAGGTCCCGGCGTCGTTCGTGCGCGTGCAGGCGCGCTTCCGGCCGTCCGACACGGTCGTGCAGTCGCACGCGCCGCTCGCCGGGACGCACTGGCCGTCCGCCTCGCCGCCCGCCTCGCCCCCCGCGGTCCCGGCCGTCTGGACGCAGGCGTACCCGGGAGGGCAGGGCGACTCCGGGCAGTCCCGGCCGCAGGACCGCACGCCGCCGACGTCGATGCACGCCCCGGCCGAGCACTCCTGGTCGGCCTCGCACGGCTTGCAGAGGTCCGCCCCGGCCGGGGCGCACAGGTCGAGCGGCTCGGACCCGATCCGGGCGGTCCGGCAGGCCCAGCCGTCCGGGCATTCGCCGGTACACGGCCGCGTGCAGACGTACGCGGTCCAGGCCTCGATGCAGTAGGCGCTGTCGCAGTCCGCGTTCGATTCGCAGGCGGCTCCGAACTGGCGGGGCGAGGGCGCGGCTTCGGGGGGGACGTCGGGGGCTGTTTCGGGGGCGGGTACATCGGGTTCGTGGATCGGGTCATCCCCTTCGGGAGACTGTCCGTCCTGCGGATCGCCCGGGGCATGGTCGGGCACTGCCGTTTCGGGCTGGGGTTCGGGCTCTGGTTCGGGGTCGGAACCGGGCTCAGGCTCCGGTTCGGGGTCGGAACCGGGCTCAGGCTTGGGCTCCGGCTCCGGTTCGGGGTCGGAACCGGGCTCAGGCTTGGGCTCCGGCTCCGGTTCGGGGTCGGGGGCAGCACCCTGATCGGGGCCCGGGTCGGGAGGAGGGGCCGCGTCCGCGTCCGGCCCGGGCTCGGCCGCGACGTCCTCCGGACCGCCGGCATCCGGTCGCAGCCGGGTCGCCGGGGGCGCGCACGCCGGGGACGCCAGCGCGAGCACCAGGGCGGCGAGGATCGCCTCGCGCATCGGACACCCCGGGGTCGGTCAGAAGTTCGTGCCGCCGGCCGTGCCGCCCGCGCCGGCCGTGCCGGGGTGCCCGATGGATACGCCGCCCGCGCCCGCGGCGCCGCCGCCGCCGGACGCCGGGAACGAGTTGCCGGTCTTCCAGGCGGCGACGCTCGTACCCCCCTGGCCGCTCGCGAACAGGCCCCACGACGCGCCGCCGCAGCCGCCGCCGCCGCCGCCGCCGTGGCCGCCGCTCCCGCCCTGGCCGCCCTTGCCGCCGCCGGAGGCGCAGAAGGTCGCGGTGCTGGTCGCGCCGCTCGCCCCGCCGTTCGCGCCCGCGCCGCCGGCGCCGCCGGGGCCGCCGGTGCCGCCCGGCCCGCCGTCGCCGCCGAAGCCGCGGTGGAACGTGTTGCCGGTCACGACCGGCACGGACGCGGGCGCGGACGTCCAGACCGCGAACAGGTCGAACGAGCCGCCGCCCGCGCCGCCGGCGCCGCCGCCGGCGCCGCCGCAGCCGCCGGAGCCCCCCCCACCGCCGGACCCGCCGATGTCGCTCCGGCCGTTCGCGTTGCACCCGCCGATGAAGCGGGTCTCCACGCCGCCGCCGCCGCCGCCGCCGCCAGCGCCGCCGCCGTGACCGCCGTCGCCGCCGGCCGCGGCCGGGCCGCCGGACCACTCGCCCCCGGCCACGGTGCCCGCGGCGGCGGAACAGCCGTTGCCGCCGGCCGGGTTCGCGCCCGCGGGCCCGTCCGCGCCGTTGCCGCCGGCCGTCTCGCGCCCGGCCGGGCGGTGGCAGGTGCAGTCGTTCCAGCACCCGCCCGCGATCTGGCTGTCGTAGCCCGCGGTCCCCCCCTCGCCGCCGCCGTTGCCGCCGTTGGCGCCGAGCGCGGCCGGCGCGACGGACTGCGACCAGCCGAGGAGGCACGTGTTGCCGCAGAGGTCCCACGACTCGTTCCAGTCGGGGCAGACGCCGCTGCCGCCCCCGCCGCCGCTGACGTTCACGTTGTTCGCGCCGCAGGTCTTCTGCCCGCCCCCTCCGCCGTCGGACTCCATCGCCCCGGTGCACTCGGCGAAGCAGTCCGCGCTGACCTCCTTCGCGTCCGCGCCGATCGTGCCGGGGTTCCCGGCGTCGCCGCCCGCGCCCGACGACCCGCTCGCCCCGGGGGCGCCGTTCCCGGCGAACACGAGGTTCGAGCGGATCTGCAGGGCCGACGTGGAGTTGCGCACCCAGATCGCGTACGAGTTCCCGGACGCGGCCGTGGCGGAGATGCCGTAGATCACGAAGCCCTCGACCGCGGTTGGCAGGGTGATGCCGTCGAGGACCAGGGTCTTGCGGTGGGTCCCGGCCGCGGCGCCGCGGAGCACGGTGACGCTGGACTCGACGTGCCGCTCCCACGTGTCCGCCCGGTAGCCGCCGAGCAGCGACACCCCCCGCGTCGGGTCGATGGTCACGGTCTCGACGTACAGGCCGTCGGCCACGAGGACCTTGCCGCGACTCGTCGCCTTGGCGCGCGCCAGCCCTTTCGCGATGGACGCGCACGGCGACGCGCCGGGGGCGGTCCCGGTCGGGCCGAGGCCGCAGCCGTCCCCGTCGCTCGCGACCGGGTCGGACTCGGCGACGTAGATCGCGTCCGCGTCGAGCGCGAACTCGCACCCGTCGTCCGGGACCGCGTTCAGGTCGTAGTGCCCGGCGAGGCAGCCCATGCGGCAGGTCGGCGTGCCGGTCGCGTCGCACGTCCCGAAGGCGTGCGGGAGCGCGTAGATCTTCGTGCAGTCCGTGAAGCAGTTCCCGCAGGCCGCGTGGGTGTTGTACTTGCCGTTCGCGTCCTTGAAGCCGTCGTCCGTGGTGCCGTCGCAGTCGTTGTCGAGCAGGTCGCAGACCTCGGTCCCCGACTGACCCGCGGCCGCATCGCACCTGAGCGTCCCGTCGCCCGCGCACACCTGCGTGCCCGCGCGCCGGCACTCGCCGGTGCCCGCGAAGCAGACCTTGCCCTTGTCCGCGAAGCCGTCATCGACCGTGCCGTCGCAGTCGTCGTCACGATCGTTGCAGGTCTCGGTCGCGGGCTGCCCCTGGACCGCGTCGCAGGCGAGCGTGCCGTCGGCCTTGCAGGCGAACGTGCCGGCCCGGCGGCACTCGCCGGTGCCCGCGAAGCACGCCTTGCCCTTGTCGGCGAAGCCGTCGTCGATCGTCCCGTCGCAGTCGTCGTCGCGATCGTTGCAGGTCTCGGCCTTCGGGGTCCCGGCCGCGGCGCCGCACTCGAGCGCGGCCCCGTCCGCCCGGCACCGCCAGGTCCCGTAGGCGAGGCACTCGCCGAGGCCCGCGGCGCAGACCTTGCCGAGGTCCGCGAAGCCGTCGTCGATCGCGCCGTCGCAGTCGTCGTCGATGCCGTTGCACGTCTCGGCCGCGGGCTGGCCCTCGGTCGCGTTGCACGCGAGCGCGGTGCCGTCCGGCCTGCACGCGAGCACGCCGAACGCCCGGCACGCCCCGACGCCGGCGGAGCACACGGTCCCGGCGCCGGGGAAGGTCTCGTCCGTCAGCCCGTTGCAGTTGTCGTCCCTGTCGTTGCACGTCTCCGGGGCGGGGACGGCCGCGGTGCAGGCGGACCAGCCGGTCGCGGCGTTGCACGTCTGCTGGCCGTAGCAGGTGCCGTTCGCGTTCGCGGCCTCGCACAGGCGCGCCTCGCCGTCGTTCGCGGACAGGCAGTCGCAGGCGCCGGACAGGGGCACGCACTTGCGGTCGGCCTCGCGGCATCCGAAGCCGGGGGGGCACGCGGTGCCGGTCGTGCCGTCGGCCGGGTGCGCGGACGCCGGCGAGCAGTCCCACAGGCACGACTTGTTGCCGCCCGCGCCGCCGAGGGCGAGGCATGCGTCGCCCGGGACCTGGCACGTCTTGTCGTCGGAGCACGGCTTGCAGAGCGAGTCCGGCAGCGGCGCGCACGACAGGTCGGACACCTTGAAGTACCCGGGCTCGCACTGGTCCACGACGCACTTCGGGACGGCGGGAACCGTGTCGCACCTCGCGGTCCCGTGCGTCACGAGCCCGGTGCAGGACAGCCCGCACACGCCGCAGTTGTCGATGTCGCCGTACTTGTCGGTGCCCGGGACCTTGAAGTCCTCGTCGGCGAGCCCGCTGCAGTTGTCGTCGCGACCGTTGCAGGCCTCGGGGCCCGGCGCCGGCGCGTCGCAGACCCAGGTCACTCCCGCCCCGCCCTCGCGGCACTGCTGCGGCGCGAAGCACGTGTAGTTCTCGCCTGTTGCGGGGTCGGTCCAGGACTCGGAGCAGTCCGGTGGCGGCGCCAGCCCGTCGTCCACGAACCCGCTGCAGTCGTCGTCGTACCCGTTGCAGACCTCGGGCGCGGGTGTCGCGGCCGTGCAGCCGACCCAGCCGATCGAGGGGTCGCAGACCTCGGTGCCGAAGCACTTGCCGATGCCCGGGACCTCGACCTGGCACACGCGCGGCACGCCCGCGTTGGCCGGGGTGCAGTCGCAGGTCTCGGATTCGGGAACGCACTGGCGGCCGCCGTCGGGGTATTCCTTGCACTTGTAGCCGGCGGGGCAGCCGGCGCCGTACGTCGAGTCCGGCGCGCAGTTCCGGCCGCAGTAGGTCCCCGTGCCGAGCGCGACGCAGCGGTTCCCCCCCGCGCCGCAGTTCGCGTCGTCCGCGCACGGGCTGCACAGGTTCGATATCTGCGGCAGGCACAGCAGGTCGCCGGACCGGAAGTACCCGGGCTTGCACGCGGTCACCACGCACGCCGGGGGCTCGCGCGTCGCGTCGCACTCGACGCCGTCCGCCCCGAACGGGAGCTTGCACGCGTTGCCGCACTGGCCGCAGTCAGTCGCGGTCACGTAGCGGCCGTCCGCGTCCACGAACCCGTCGTCGGTCCCGCCGTCGCAGTCGTCGTCCAGGTAGTTGCACGTCTCCGGCGCCGGGGTCGGACCCGCCTTGTCCCATCCCGCCTCGCCCTTGCAGACCCACGCGCACCCGCACGACCCCACGTCCGGGACGTCCTTCGTGCACGCCTCGGCGGGCGGTGCCGGGTCGTCGTCAGCCACGCCGTTGCAGTCGTCGTCGCGCCCGTTGCACGCCTCCGGAGCCGCCTCCGAGGCGGTGCAGCCGATCCAGCCGGCGTCCATGTCGCACGTCTCGATCCCGAGGCACCGGCCGATCGCGTTCTCCTTCAGGCACGGGCGCTCGATCCCGTGGGTCAGCACGGTGCAGTCGCACGACCCGCTGCGCGGCGCGCACTGCCTCGCCGGCGGCTCGCCGACGCGGACCACGTCGGTGCAGTCGTACCCGTTCGGGCACGCGGAGTGCGTGCAGTCGCGACCGCAGAACGTGCCCCCGCCGACCTCGATGCAGAGCGCGCCGCCGCACTGGACGTCGAGCTTGCACGGCTTGCAGAGGCTCACGCCGAGCGGGATGCAGAGCGACATCACGTCCTCGCCCACGACCGAGGTGCGGCAGTGCCACTTGTCGGGGCACTCCTCGATGCAGGCCCGCGTGCAGACGTAGCCCTCGACGTTCTCGACGCAGAAGCCGCTGTCGCAGTCCGCGTTCGAGACGCACGGGGCGCCGAACGCCCCCGGCAGGATCGGCGCGTCTTCGCCCGGGTCGCCGGTCCCGTCCACGGCCGGGTCGGCGGGTGCGGGATCGGGCTCCGCGTCCGGCTCGACGTCGTCGCCCGGCGCGGGGTCCGCGACGGCATCGCCCGTCCCCCCCGGAACGTCCCCCCCGGGGCACGGCGCCTCCTTGGAGCAGGCTGCGGCCAGCAGCGGTGCGAGCGCGAGCAGGGCAGGCAGCATCGCGGACCTGACGTTGCGAGAGCGCATCGGACGCCTCCGAAGGGACCCGATCCCGATTCTATCCGAACGGGGAGGGGTTGCGTGGGGACCGGCGGAACCGGGCGGCAGCGTTCAGGAATCGTCGCCCGGCTGGAGGATGCCGCGCCCGGCGAGGCCGGCCACGAACTCGCGGACCGCGCGTTCCACGTCCACGCCTCACAGCGCGGGGGCGGAGGTCCCCGGAACCGCGTGCAGAAGGCGGAAGCCCCAGGCGTCGAGCGTGCCGAGCGCGAGCGGGGATGCGGCCGAGGCGCGCGTCGCACCCTGGCCGCCGAGCAGGTCGGCGAAGGCCGTCGCGGCCGGGACCGCGTCGGGCGCGATCGCGGCGGCGGCGGGCTTGCCGGACAGGTTGAAGACGAGGAGGAGCCGGTCGTCGCCCGATTCGCGGGACACGACCAGCAGCGACGGCGCGGCCGGGTCGGCGCGGGCCACACGGGTGGCGCCGGCGCGCAGGGCGGGGTGGGCGGCGCGCGCACGTACCAGCCTCCGGTACAGCGAGAGGAGGCTGTCCGGCGAGGCGGTCTGCCCCGCCACGGTGTCCGCGACCGCGGTCGAGGCCGGCTCCAGCCAGGGCGCGCCGGTCGTGAAGCCCGCCCCGTCCCCGGCCGCCCACTGCATCGGCAGGCGCTTCGCCGCGTCGTCCCCGCTCCCGCCGTTCCGCATGCCGATCTCCTCGCCGTAGTAGATCCACGGCGTGCCGGGCAGCCCGAACAGCAGCGCCGCGGCGAGCCGGAGCGTGGCGGGGCCGCCGGCCTCGACCTCGGTCGCGACGCGGACCATGTCGTGGTTGGTCAGGAACGTGCCCGCCGCGCCCCACGCCGGCCAGCCGCGCAGGCGGCCGCACAGCGCGTCGCGGACCGTGCCCGCGCGGCCCGACCGGATCCCCTGCACGAGCGCCTGTGCGAGGTCGAAGTCGAACAGCATTCCGATCTCGTCCGACGGCGACGAGCCGAAGTAGGGCGCGACCACCTCGGTCCGCTCCCAGACCTCGCCGACGAGCAGGACGTCGGGCCGCTCCGCCGCGAGCGCGGCCCGGAACGCGCGGAGGTGCGCGTGGGTGTCCGGCGCATCCGCCTGCCCCGCGCCCGGGCCGTCCTCGACCAGGTAGCGGACCGCGTCCAGCCGGTAGCCGTCCGCACCGCGCGCGACCCAGGCCTTCGCGATGGCGGTCATCTCGTCGCGGACCGCGGGCGTGCGCCAGTTCAGGTCGGGCATCCCCTGCCAGAACAGCGCGTAGTACCAGGCGTCGCCCTTCCGGAACCACGTCTGGCCCGGGCCCCAGGGCTTCTGCCAATCGAGCTTCTCGGGGCTCCAGACGTACCAGTCGCGGCGCGCCGACGAGAGGCCGGCCGCGGACTCGACGAACCACGGGTGCTCGCTGCTCGAGTGGTTCAGCACGAGGTCGAGCACGACCCGGATGCCCCGCCTGCGAGCTTCCGCGACGAAGCGGTCGAACGCCGCGTCGCCGCCGTAGTCCGCCTCGACGCGGCCGTAGTCGGCCACGTCGTAGCCGTGGTACGAGGGGCTTTCGGTCACCGGCATCAGCCACAGGAGGTCGATGCCGAGGTCCGCGTCCGTGGCCGGGTCGCCGTCGTTCAGGTAGTCCAGCCGCGACGCGAGCCCGTCGAGGTCGCCGATGCCGTCGCCGTCCGAATCCATGAAGCTCCGGACGAACGCCTCGTAGCCGACCGCGTGGTGGTACCGGGACGGGTTGTCGGGGGCGGGCGCCTCGCAGGCGGGGCCGTGCGGCGCGACGGGCTCGGGCGCGACGTCGCCGGCCGGGTTCGCCGCGTCCGCGAGGCCGGGCGGCTGGGTCGCGTCCGAGCGGCTGTGGACGAGACCGGTGCACCCGAGCGACAGGGTCGCGAGCAGGACCGCGGCGCGCGCCATGAACGCCTCCACGGGGACGGCCAGGAGGCCCGGCGCTT
>VGRB01000114.1 GCA_016875475.1 Deltaproteobacteria bacterium | reverse complement strand
AGCCGGCACCGGCATCGCCGCCCGCTTCCCGTGATCACGCAACTCCCCGCGTTCTCCAGGTATTCCCGTACCCGACCCGTACCCGAGCCCGTGCCCCTACCCGCTCTTCCAGCCCCCCGCGCCCCAGGTTGACACCCACGCCTCCACAGCCTATCTTGCTCCCGATGCGCCGGCGACCCGACAGACGCGCGTTCGTCGCCCCCGCCCTCGTCCTGGCCCTGGCCGGGTACGGGGCCGGTCCGATCGTCGAGGCGGCGCACATCGCCGCGTCCGAGCACCGCGTCTGCCCCGAGCACGGCGATCTGACGCACGGCGCGCACCACGGCCACGATGGGCACGGGCACGCGCACGGGCACGCGCACGCGCACGGCGTCCCGGGCGAGGGCGTGTGTCGGGACGTCCCGGCCGCGCAGGCGGCGCACACCCACTGCTCGTTCGCCGAGCACCAGTCCCGGCCCGTCGCGGCCGTCGTGCCGCCGCCGCACGCCGGGCGCGAGGTCCCCGCGGTCGCCGCGACCGCGACCGGCTCCCCGCTCGGCGCGCGCCTCCCGGCCCTCCGCGCCGCGCCGAAGCAGTCCCCTCCGTCCGCATGACCCCGGATCCGGGTTCCGAGTCTCGAAAACGGAGGGATCATGAGGACCGCTTGCACGGCGGGGGCGATCCTGTTCCTGCTCGCCCTGTCGCCGCCTGCGCTCGCGGACGAGCCGCGCGCCGGCGACGAGGAGGAGATCCGCAAGGCGCTGGAGGCGGACCGGGCCGCGCTGCCGCCCGGGCCGCCCGCCCCCGTGCCGGCCGCGGCCGCGCCCGGCGCGCAGGGCGGAACGGGCAGCCAGAATCCCGACATCGCGGTCATCCTGGACGTGGCCGGGGCGTGGTGGTCCGGCAAGGAGCCGCGGCCGGCCGGCGGCCACGACCCGTCGCGCGTGGGCTTCAACCTGCAGGCCCTCGAGATGGCGATCTCGGCTAACGTGGACCCCTACTTCCGGTTCGTCGGGGCGCTCGTGTTCTCGCAGTTCGGCGTCGAGGTGGAGGATGCCTACGGCCAGACGCTCGCGCTCCCCTGGGGCCTCCAGGTGCGGGCCGGCCAGATCCTGACCCGCTTCGGCCGCATCAACCCCACGCACCCGCACGCGTGGAGCTTCGCGGACCAGCCCCTGGTGGTCGGGAAGTTCCTCGGCAGCGAGGGCAGCCGCGGGCTCGGCGCGGAGCTGTCGTGGCTCCTGCCGCTTCCCTGGTACGTCGAGCTGATCGGGTCCGCGACGGACGCGGCCGGGGAGTGCTGCGCGAGGAGCTTCCTCGGCGGCGACGACATCGAGGTGGACAGCCCGAAGGACTTCCTCTACACGGCCGCGCTCAAGCAGTTCTTCCCGTTCGGTCCGGCCTGGTCGCTCCTGTGGGGCCTGTCCGGGCAGTTCGGGCCGAACGCGACCGGCAACGGCAACCGCACCGAGATCTACGGCACGGACCTCTTCCTGAAGTGGAGACCCGTGGGGTCCCCGGAGCACGTGAGCGTCTCCCTCCAGGCCGAGGGGATGATGCGGGTCCGGCAGGTGCCGGACGACCGCCTGATCGACTGGGGCGCCTACGGCCAGCTGGTCTGGCACTTCCTGAAGCGGTGGGAGACCGGCGCCCGCGTGGACTGGGTGTCGGGGCTCGCCGCGGACCCGCTGGACCCCCGGTGGACCGGGGACCGGTGGCGCGCCTCGGCCCAGATGACCTTCTTCCCCTCCCACTTCTCGCGGATCCGTCTCCAGGGAGAGATGGACCAGGCGGCCTGGAGCGGGAGGACGTGGGGCGCGGTGCTCGCCCTCGAGCTGTCCGCGGGCGCCCACGGCGCCCACGAGTACTGATGGAGGACCGCATGAAGACGGCACTGCTCCTGGCGGCGGCCCTCCTGGGAGCCGCCCCTGCCGAGGCGAAGGTCAGGGTCGTCGCCACGCTCCCGACGCTGGCGGCGATCGTGTCGGAGGTCGGCGGGGACCGCGTGGACGTCGAGGCGCTGGCGTCGCCCGGCGAGGACCCCCACCACGTGGACCCCAGGCCGAACCTGATCGTCAAGCTGAACCGGGCGGACCTCCTGGTCGTGAACGGTCTCGACCTGGAGGCCGGCTGGCTGCCCCCGGTCCAGGCGTCCGCCCGGAACGGCGCGATCCAGACGGGGGGGCGAGGGTGGATGGACGCGTCCGCGTCCGTCAGACGCCTCGAGGTCCCGACCCGGGTGGACCGGGCCGCGGGCGACATCCACGCGGGCGGCAACCCGCACTTCCTGTTCGACGCGCGCGCGGCCGCCGCGGTGGCCAACGCGGTGGCGGCGAAGCTCGCCGAGATGGACCCGGCCCACGCCGGCGAGTTCGCGGGGCGGGCCGCGGCCGTGACCTCCGGGCTCGAGGCGGTCGCGGCCGAGGCCCGGGCCCGCGTCGGCCGGCTCCCGGCGGATCGCCGGAAGGTGGTCTCGTACCACCGCTCGTTCTTTTACCTGTACGAGTGGCTCGGGCTCGAGGAGGTCGCGACGGTCGAGCCGCGGCCCGGGATCCCGCCCGACCCCGGCCACGTCTCGTCCGTGCTCGGCCGGATGAAGGCGACCTCGACCCGGGTGATCGTCCAGGAGGATTTCTATCCGCGCAAGACCGGCGAGACGCTCGCCCGGCTCGCCTCGGGCGAGGTCGTGGTGGTCCCGGCGGCGCCCCGCGAGAGCGTGGCGGCCTACTACCGGCGGCTGGCCGGGGAGGTGATCGATGCGCTCTCCCGCTGATCGCGTCGCGGCGCCGCTCCTGGCGGCCGGCCTCGCGCTCGCCGCGGGCTGCGCGTTCGAGGACGGGGCCCCCTGGGGCCGGGCCGACCCGATCCTCGAGGCCGCGTTCGCGCCCGGGCCCGACCGCCTGGACCCCGAGGGACGGCTCCTGACCTCCTCGGACTACGCGATCGCGATCGCCCGGCTCGCGGTCCGGTTCGACGCGATCTCGCTCCTCCTGGGCGGCGGCGGCGAGGCGGCCTCCGGGTTCGACCCCGCGAACCCGCCGCCGGGGTATGGGCTTTGCCACGGGGGCCACTGCCACGCGGACGACGGCCGGCTGGTGCCGTACGGGGAGATCGCGGCCGAGGCCGGCGGCGGGGGGGGCGCGAACCTCGCGGTGCCCGCCGCCGGGGCCGACGTCGCGCTCGGGGCCGCGTGGACGGGGGTGCCGCTGGAGGCGTGCCCCGACGCCTGCCGGCTGGAAAGGGGGCGGCTGGCGAAGGTCCAGGTCGCGATCGACGCGATCGATCTGGACGCGCGGGTCTTCGACCGGCGCACGGGGACGGCGGCGAGGCTGCCGGAGGCCGGTGTCGCGGTCCGCGGACGCCTCGCCGCGCGGGCGACCCTGAGCCGGGCCGCGGACGCGGGCATCGGCCCGGGCCAGCCCGTCGGTCTGCGGGTGCACGCGGCGTTCGAGCTGACGCCCCGCTTGTTCGACGGCGTGGACTGGCACGCCGCGGCCACCGCGACGGCCGGCGGGACCGAGGTGGACCCGTCGACCCTCCAGGGAGCGGCCGAGGCCGTGGCCGAGGCCATCGGAGGACACTCGCTGCTCGACGTGGTCGTCGAGCGATTCGACTGACGGAGGGAGCCATGGAACCGAGGACCGGTATCGCGATGATCCTGGGTGCGGCCCTGGCCTGGGCCGCGTGCGGCGGGGACGGGGGCGGGGGGACCGCGACGGACGCGGCCGAGGTCGGCCACGGCCACGGCGCCGAGGAGGGCGGGTGCGAGCACATGAAGGAGGGGCCGGGGCAGGCCGTGGCCGCGGTGGCCCCCGGCGCGCCGGCCGCGCCGTCCGTGTCCGCGCACCACCTCCGCTTCGACGTCACGCTCCCGGCGGCGGGCGACGGGTTCCAGGGGGACGTGTCCTACGAGGCGGACGAGGGGACCGACTTCGCGATCTTCCTCGACTCGGACGTCCCGCTCCAGGTCCTGGACGGGAGCGGGGCCGTCGTCGCGATCGAGGCGACCGAGAAGCCGCTGGAGCTCTGCACCGAGGTGGCGGTCATGCACGTGGTGCCGCTCGGGGTCGGGACGTACCGGTTCCGGCTGGGCCCGGCGAAGGCCTCGAAGGTGAGCGTCGTGGTGGAGGAGTCCGGTGGGCACGAGCACTGACGCGGGCGGCTGGATCCTGAGGGCGACGGGGCTGCGGATCGGCTACGACGGCCGGGCGCTGCTCTCGCCGCTCGACTTCGAGATGGGACGCGGCGAACTGTGGGGCGTGATCGGGCCGAACGGCAGCGGGAAGACCACGCTCGTCCGCACGCTGCTCGGGCTCCAGCCCCGCGTGGACGGGCGCGTCGAGACCGCCGCGGGCGTCCGCGTGGCCTACCTGCCGCAACGCGCGGACGGCGGCGCGGACGCGCCCGGACGCGTGCGCGACGCGGTCACGGCCGGGTTCGACCGGGCCTGGTCGTTCCTGGACCCGCTCGCCGGGCTCCGGCGGCGGGCCGAAACGACGCGGCTGCTGGAGGAGGTCGGGGCCGGCGGCGTGGCCCGCCGGCAGCTGTCGCAGGTGAGCGAAGGCCAGCGGCAGCGCGCCCTGGTCGCGGCGGCGCTCGCGTCCGGGCCGGACCTGCTTGCCCTCGACGAGCCGACGAGCGCGCTCGACCCGGGCGGGCAGCGGTCGGTGATGGAGATGCTGCGGGACCTGTCCACCCGGCGCGGCCTGTCCCTCCTCGTGGTCAGCCACGGGGTCGGCCTGCTGCTCGCGAGCGCGTCCCACCTGCTGTACCTGGACCGGGACTGCGGCTGCGTCGTCGCCGGGCCGCGCGACGCCGTGCTGTCGTCGCCCGCGCTCGCCGGGCACTTCCTCGAGCCGGAGGCGAGGACATGGACGACGCGCCCGACCTGCCCCGCTCCGCGTTCTTCGCGGGCTGGGACCTGTTCCGGGAGTCCGCGCTCTCCGGCGCGATCGCGGGCGCGATGCTCGGCTGGCTCGGCGTGTTCGTCGTGCTCGGCCGCATGGTGTTCCTGGCCGCCGCCCTGCCGCAGGCCGCGGGCCTCGGGGTGGCGCTCGCGCTGGCCGCGCAGGCGGGCGTCGGCCTGCCGGCCTGGGTGCCTGCGCCGATCCTCGGGTCCGTGACCCTGACCGGCCTCTCGGCGCTCCTGCTCGCCCGCGGCCGGCAGGCGATGCGCGACGGCCGGCTCGGGCTGGTGTTCGCGGTCGGGGCGGCCGGCACGCTCGCGCTCGGCACCCGGATCGCGGAGGACGTCCACGAGATCGACGACCTCCTGTTCGGGAGCGGCGTCGCCGTGATCCCCGAGGAGTTCCGCGCGTTCTGGCCGACCGCGGCCGCGATCCTCGCGCTCCACGCGTGGTGGATGCGCGGGCTGTCGGCCGCCGCGCTCGACCCGGAGGCCGCGCGGGTCCGCGGGATGCCCGTGGGCCTGCTCCGGTTCGTGCTCTTCGGCACGCTCGCGATCGCCGTGTCCGCGGGCACCCGCCTGCTCGGGGCGCTCCCGGTGTTCGCGCTGACCGTGCTGCCGCCGATGGCGGCGCTGCGGGTCGCGGCGTCCGTTCCCCAGGCCATTGCGCTGTCCGCCGCGCTCGGCGCGTTCGCCGGGTTCGCGGGGTACGTGGCCGCGTTCCTGTACCGGCTCCCGGTCGGCCCGTCGCAGGCCCTGGTCGCGGCGGCCGTGCTCGGGGTCGCCGCCCTGGCCGCGCCGGCGGTGTCGCGCCTGCGGGCCGCCGCGCTCGCCTGCGCGCTCCTGTCGGCTGGGGCGGTCCTGGTCGCGGCCGCGCCCGCGATCGCGTGAGCGTCCGCGCCCCCGCGGACCGTGAGGAGGCGCGCCCGTCGCCGCTGCGGTCGCGGCGAGCCCCTTGTCGGACGGCACGAGCCACAGGCCCGCGATGCGCGTCGGGTGCACCAGCTCGTCCACGTCCCGGCCGTGCCCGAGCAGCACGTCGGACAGCGTGGTCGGGTCGCCGTCCGTGAACTGCGACGCGAGCGCCGCGCCCACGTGCCCCTGGCCGTCCAGGTCGAGGAGCAGCGTGCGCAACCCCTCGTACCGGGCGAACGCGATCGCCAGGTTGACCGCGGTGGTGGTCTTGCCGACCCCGCCCTTCTGCGCGGCGACCGCCAGCACGCGCGCGGACCGCCGCCGCTCCCCGCGCGGCCGCCCATGCCCGTGAGCCGCCGGATCGTGTCGGACCAGGAGCCTGCCATCGGACTGCCTCCGGAGACGTTCCGAGGCCATTCCAGGCGGGGCCTGCGGAGGGTGCCAGGCTCGCGACAGGCGCGGCGGGACGCGTCACCCGGGCAGGTCAGCCCAGCGCGCGGAGGAGGGTCCGCAGCCGGGCCGCCCGCTCGGGCGCGGGGCGCTTCCGGGTCTCGGCCCGGACGGCGCGCCTCAGCCCGTCCGGATCGACCGGCTCGCCGTGCGCCGCAGCGAACTCCAGGTAGCGCAGGCAGTCGGCGAGGTCCGAGTCGGACAGGCGCCCGATCTTCAGGCGCACGTACAGGGTCGCGTCGGGCCGGAACACCCGTGCCCGCGCCCCCGCGACGACGTGGATCATGTGCCGCTCCCACCCCTCGATCCGGTGCAGGAAGAACGCAGCCGCCTGGTTCACAGCCTCGGGCGGCAGGCCCATTCCGGCCGCAAGCTCCACGAGTTCGAGGACCTGCGGCGCGTCGGTAGGTCCCGCGAGGTCGATGTCGTACGTCACGCGGTGCTGGATGCCGACGAGCGGGAGCACTGCGCCTCCGAGCAGCGCCCAGTCGCCCGATAGCGACTCGGTCAGCCGCGCCAGGAGGTCGGACACCAGCCGTGCGTCGATCGGCTTCACAGGTACTCCGCGAGCGCCGCGACCGCGATCCGGTGCAGCTTCACCAGGCGTCCGTCGGGCTCGGCCGGGAGGAGTGCCGCAGCGGCCGCGTCACCTGCGACGTGCCGCTCGTAGAAGGACGGGAAGTGGACCCTCAGCGCGAGCAGCAGGGCCTGCAGCGCCTCGACCTCGCGCGTGCGGATCCCGGGCCGCACCCCCGCATCGCCCACCGCGCGAGCGAGGTGGCGCGCGAGCGACCCGGGCGTGCGGGGGATGCGCCGCTTCGCGACTGCGGACAGCGGCAGCCCAAGCGCGCAGAGCGCGTCCCAGTCCGCTCCCCCACTCGTCGCCGCGCGCCGCACCGGAAACCCTCCCGACGTCCCGACGTCAGATCGGGATTGTAGCGCCGCGCGAGCGTTCCCGGCACCGCCGGCTACTTCGCCCATGCGAGGTCGATGATCCATACGTCGCGGAGGTCCGTCCTGACGATCCGCTTGGGCTTGTCCGGCGCGTCGAGCCGCATCGCCCAGACGCCGCCGTCATCCGACTCGCGCGCCAGGACCGCCCACGCGATGCTCGTGCCGTCCGGCGAGAAGGTGGCCGCCCCGACCGGGCCCTTGACCGCGTAAGCGGTGCCGCTGCCGATCGAGCCGCCGTCGCCACCGACCGCGGACACGTACACGTTGCCCTCGATCGCGGCCACGGGCTTGCCGCCCTTCATGACGAGGTAGCACCTGCCGCAGGTCTTCCTTCCCAGCGGGTCCGCGGCGAGGCCCGATTTCACCGCGCCGCCGCCCGAGCCGGCCTCGTGGATCGCGACCATGGAGTACCACGCGCTCCCGCCGCTCGGGTCCGGCGCCCCTTTCAGGGCGTACCAGCAGGCCCGTATCCGATCCGCGGGCCGCCGGCAGGTGGGCGGGCCGCGCCCCCCTCCGATCGATGCCCCTGGGGCCTGCCGGGTCGGGAAGGCTGGGTACGCGTCTCGACGGGAGTCGTTCGGGACCGCCTGCCGTGCGGGCCGGACGACGGCGCGGAATGCTCGGAATGGGGGGGCAGGCGCTACGCCTGCGTCATCACCATCGGCCGCCCGCAGTGCGGACATGGGGCGCCGAACGCGGTCTGGCGCGTGCGGGGCAGGCGGACGCCGCAGCGCTGGCAGAGCAGGACGTTGCCGACGTAGCCGCGACGATCCGGGGGGCGGGGCCCGCGGCCGCGGTCGTCGCCCCGGTGGCGGTCGCCCTCGGGGCCGGGTCCCTCGCCGGGAGCGGCGGGTGGGACGTTCGCGTAGTCGCGCGGCTGCTGCTCGTACCGCGCCTCGATCTCCTCGACGGACGGCCCCGCCGGCTGCTGCGGCTGCGGCTGCGGCGCGACGGGCGGGGGCGCCGGGACGGCCTCGGGCGGCACCTCGACGCCGAGCCGCGGCAGGACGGCCGCGCGGATGCGCCGGGCCGCGGACATGGCGGCGCCGAAGCGCCCCCCCGACCCCTGCGCCTTGGCCGGGGTCGCGAACTCGGCCAGCGCCTTCACGTCGTCCGCGACCGCCTCCATCCCCTCGACGTCGGCCACCGCCGCGTGCACCCGGCCCACCCCCCACATCGGCGACGCCTGCCGGTTCGCGGCAAGCGCGAGCGCCCGCAGGAACTTCTCGGCGGCGGCGGCCGCGTGGTACGTACCCATGGTCGAGGCGAGAGCGCGCGCGTCCTCGAGGTCCTCGTGCGCCTCCTCGATCAGTTCCTTCACCTCCGCGTCTTCCGCGGTCTTCATCGCCGGCGCCTTCTTCTTCGCTGCCATCCCTCGCTCCCTCTTCGCGGCCGGGAGGCCGCGGGACCTGCCGCGCCGAGGACGGCGCGGTCACCAGGCGTCTCCCTCGTCCCGGTGCACCACCCGCACCGTGTGCCCCCGATCGCGCATCGCCGCGGCGATCGTCTCGGCCAGCGCCACGGAGCGGTGCCGCCCGCCCGTGCACCCGAAGGCCACGGTCAGGATCGGCTTGCCCTCGGCCTCGTGCAGGGGCACGGCGAACTCCAGCAGGTCCAGGACCCTCGCCACGAACGGCTCCCACTCGGGCCGGGCCTCCAGGAACTCGCGGACCTCCGCGTCCCTGCCGCTCTTCGCGCGCAACCCCTCGACGAAGAAGGGGTTCTGGAGCAGCCGGCAGTCGAACACGTAGTCAGCCTCGCGCGGGGCCCCGTGCTTGAACCCGAACGACGTCACGGAGATTCCCATGCGTGCCTTGGACGGGTCGTACGCCTGCTGCACGAGCGCCTTCAACTGGTGCACGTTCAGCGACGACGTGTCCACGACCCACGCCCGCTCGCGGATCTTCGCGAGCATCCCCCGCTCGCGCGCGATCCCCTCGACGACCGAGGCGACCTCGGGCTCCAGCGGGTGGCGGCGGCGGGTCTCGGAGTAGCGCCGGATCAGGACCTCGTCCGACGCGTCGAGGAAGATGACGTCGACCTTGTGGCCGAGGGCGACCACGCTGTCCACCACGTCGCCGAAGCTCGCCAGGAACTGGCGCTCGCGCGCGTCGATCCCGAGCGCGACCTTCCGCACCTGGGCCTGCTGGTCCGCCAGCACGAGCAGCTTGTCCAGGATCACGACCGGGAGGTTGTCGATGCAGAAGAAGCCGATGTCCTCGAGCGCCTTGATGGCGGTGGATTTCCCGGACCCCGAGAGGCCGGTGACAATCACTACATGTGCTTTTTCCACTTGCCCGTACCCGTACCCGTACCCGAGTCCGTCTCTCCCGTGCCCGTGCCCGTGCCCGTACCCGCTACGCTGCCGCGCGCCCTCGGGCAACGCGCCTCACGCCTCGGTGCGAGCCCGCAGCCTCCGGTCCTTGGCGATCTCCTTGCGCCGCAGCAACTGGCGCTCGAGCTTGTCGATAACGAGGTCGATGGTCGGGTTCAGGTCCGTCGCCGTCTTCTCGGCGGCCTTGATCACCTCGCCCCAGGCCGCCACGTGGATCTCCAGCGTCGTCCATGCCTTCTCGGTCGAGATCGTGACGCGCGCCTCCGCGGCCTCCCCGCTGACGAGGTGGTCGAGCCGCCTGCTCACTCGCGACTCGATCAGCGCCTTGAGATCCTCGTTCCCATCGAACTGGCGGAACGTGAACGCAACCTGCATGTCTCTCCTCCTCGCTCGACCTCCCCGGCACGACGCGCGCCGGGGCGCGGGGCCCATTCCTACACCAGTCCTCTCCGGCGCGAAGAAGGCAGGATGTTCAGGGCCTCCCTGTACTTCGCCACGGTCCTCCTCGCGATGACGATGTTCTCCTTCCTCAGCAGGGCGACGACCTCCTGGTCGGACAAGGGCCTGCGTGGGTCCTCCCCGTCCACGAGCGCCTTGATCCGGGACTTCACCGCCTCGGACGACCGGTCGTCCCCGTAGAGCGACCCGATCCGGCTGTTGAAGAAGTACTTCAGTTCGAAGATGCCCCGCGGCGTGTGCACGTACTTGTTCGTCGTGACGCGGCTGATCGTGGACTCGTGCATGCCCACGTCCTCGGCCACGTCCCGCAGCACGAGCGGCCTCAGCGCGGTCACCCCCTTCTCCAGGAAGTCGCGCTGGAACCGCATGATGCTCTCGGTGACCTTGCGGATGGTGCTCTGGCGCTGGTGGATCGACCGGATCAGCCACAGCGCGGAGCGCAGCTTCTCCTGGACGAACTCGCGCGTCTGCCCGTCAGCCCCGGTCAGCGCCGCCTCGTAGTACGGGCTGACCTTGAGCTTCGGCAGCCCGTCCTCGTTCAGCACGGTCACGTATTCGCCGCCGACCTTGAAGACGTAGACGTCGGGCTGTACGTAGATCACGTCGTCGCTCGCGAACCCGCGGCCGGGGCGAGGCTCCATCCGCGTGATCGTGTCAACGAGCGTCTTGACCTCGTCGAGCGAGCACTTGAGCCCGCGCGCGATCGACGAGAAGTTCTTGCGCTCGAGGTCCGGCAGGTGGACCTCGATCAGGCGCACGAGACGCTCGTCGCCGGGGTGGTGCGTGCGGGCCTGGATCAGCAGGCACTCGCGCAGGTCGCGCGCGGCCACGCCGACCGGGTCGAACGACTGGATGCGCGCGAGGACCTCCGTGACCTCCTCGATGGTCGCGCCAGCCTGCTCGGCCACGTCCTCGAGCGTCACGTCCTTCAGGTAGCCGTCCTCGTTCAGGTTCCCGACGATGAAGGCGCCGATGTCGCGACCGCGGCCGTCCAGCTCCGAGAGCTGGATCTGCCACATCATGTGGTCCGCCAGCGTGGTCTTGCGGCTGACCGTGGCCTCGACCGACGGGAACTCCTCGTTCGACACGCGCACGGACGGGCCGTTCGAGAACCGGCTGTATCCCTCGACGAAGCGCTCCCACTCGCCGTCCGCGACACCCCCGGTCGCGGCCGAGGGCTCGCCCCCGTTCCCCGCGTCCTCGGGCATCGCCGCCTCGGGCGCGTCCTCGCGCGGCGGGGGAGTCTCGGCCGCCGCCTCCTCGTAGCCGACCGGGGAGTCGCCGCTCGACTCCTCGTCCAGCACCGGGTTCGACTCGAGCTGCGACCGGATCTCCTCGGCCAGTTCGAGCCGCGAGAGCTGGAGCAGCTTGATCGCGAGCTGGAGCTGGGGCGTCAGGACGAGTTTCTGGAGGAGCTTGGTGCTGAGTTCCTGCCGGATCTCCATCAAGTGCGTCTCGCGCGATCGCTTCCGGCGGCTCTGGTTGCCATCGAGCCAATGCTAGCAAGGACCGTTCCCGATGTAAAGGAAGCGGCCTGGAACGGGCGCACGACAAGGCGCGGTCATAGCGCGCGGCAGACCCGCTCGGCCGTCGGCCTCCGAGCCGGATCCGGGTGCAGCATCGCCGCCACGACGTCCCGCGCCGCCGGGCCCGTCGCCGTCGCCAGGCCTGCCGCGGGGCTCGCGTGCATTTCGGCCAGCACCTCGTGCGGCGAGCGGGCGCCCGCCCAGGGCAGCCTCCCGAGCGCGACGGAAACCGCCGTCGCGGCGAGAGACCACACGTCCGACGCGGCCGTGCACGGACCGCCCGCCAGGATCTCCGGCGCGAGGTACGGCAGGGTCCCCCAGATCACGTCCGGACCCGCCGGGTGCAGCCCCGGCCGCGTCGCGGCGAGGTCGATCAGCCTCGCGCGGCCGTCCTCCGTGACGAACACGTTGCCGGGCGAGACGTCGCCGTGCAGGCGCGGGGCCGCGGGGCTCCGCTCGTGCATCCAGCGCAGGGCGAGCGCGGCGTCGCGAAGCCACGCGGCGAGCGCGGCGGCGTCAGGCACGCCCGCTTCCGCGAGGGTCCGGCCGCGCAGGCGAACGAACACGTGCGTCACGACCCCGTCCTCGTCCACGCGGCTGGCGAGGAACCGCTCGATCCCCGGGTGGCGGAGCGCCGCGAGCACGGCCGGGTCGGCGGGGGGAGGGAACGGCGACCCGGGCGGCGCCGCGTGGCGACGCGCCACCACCTCGCGGCGGCCGAGCCGGGCGAGCCACACCTCGGTCGCGGGGCCGAAGCGGAGGGGCCGGAGGAGGCGAAGCGTGGCGGCGGACATGCCGCGATCCTAGCTCAGTCCGAGCCCTCCTCCTTGCGAATCTGTTCGTAGAGCTTGCGGATCGCGCGGGGGGGATCCTTGGGGACGGCGACCTCGATCCGGAGCCACAGGTCGCCGCGGTCGCGGCTGCTGCTGCTGCCGAGGCGCGGCATGCCCTGCCCCGGCACCTTCAGCACGTCGCCTGGCTGGGTGCCCGCGGGGACCTCGAGTTTCACCTCGCCGTCGAGCCCGGGGACCTTCATCCTGCGGCCGAGCACCGCGTCGGCGACGCCGATCGACACGTCCATCACGAGGTCGTCGCCCTCGCGGTGCAGGATCGGGTCGTCCTCCACGTTCACGGTGACGTAGAGGTCGCCGCTCGTGCCGCCGCGGCCCGCGCCGCCGGCGCCCGGGACGCGGAAGGTGCTGCCCGTGTCCACCCCCGGCGGGAGCTTCACCTTGTAGACCTTCTCGGCGACCTGCCGGCCCGCGCCCCGGCAGTCGGAGCAGTGCTCGGCGATCACGCGGCCCGCGCCGCGGCATTGCGGGCACGTCGTGGTGATCGTGAACAGGCCCTGCACGTGCGCCACGCGGCCCTTGCCCGCGCACACGCGGCAGCGCTCGGGGGACGACCCCGGGGCCGCACCCGAGCCGCCGCACGTCCCGCAGGGCTCCTCGCGCCGGAGCCTGACCTCGCGGTCCACGCCCTTCGCGGCCTCGTGAAGCGTGACGCGGACCTGGACCTGATGGTCGCGGCCGCGCGCGGCCCAGCCGTTTGCGCGCCCCCCGCCGCCCCCGAACAGGTCATCGAACGCGCCGCCGAACATGTCCATGAAGTGGCTGAAGATGTCGTTCGGGTCGACCGTGTACCCGCGACCGCGCAGCCCGGCCTCGCCGAACCGGTCGTAGATCTGCCGCTTCTCCGGATCCGACAGGACGTCGTAGGCCTCGGCGACCTCCTTGAACTTCTCCTCGGCTTCCTTGTCCCCGGGGTTTCGGGG
>VGRB01000113.1 GCA_016875475.1 Deltaproteobacteria bacterium | reverse complement strand
TTTTTCGATATCTCCGACGGCCAGGGCGGCAAGGTGTGCTTCTGCCAGCCCAAGGACACCGGCGACTCGCAGCCGGGCGCGGCGTGCCCGTTCGGGGACGTGAACAAGGACGCGGATTTCTGCGTGGCCGAGGCGACGTGCCTCGGGATCGAGCCCGCCACCGACACGACCGCGTGCGCCACGCCCGACGACTGCAAGGGGGTGTTCCCCGGCGCGACGGTCTGCATCGACGGCCACTGCGGCACGTCGTTCTGCTCGGTGCCGTGCGGCGAGGGCGACACCTGCGAGCCCGGGTTCGACCCCATCCAGGTCGGCCAGGAGCCGGACGTCGCATGCTTCTGCGCGCCGCGCGAGGTCGGGACCTCCGGGCCCGGCGACGCCTGCCCGTTCGGCACCGTGAACGCGGAGGCCGAGGCGTGCGACGCGCAGACCTGGTGCCTCGGCATGCCCGCGGACGCGGAGTCGGCTGCGTGCGCGAACGACGAGGACTGCCCCGAGACGGTCTTCGCCGGGAACCCCGACTGCGTCGACGGCCACTGCGGGACGTCGTTCTGCGCGCCGAAGTGCACGGACGGCAAGTGCGAGCCCGGGTTCCAGCCGATCGACATCGACGGGGCCTGCCTCTGCCAGCCCCGCGTCGTCGGGACCGCGGTCGCGGGCGACCCGTGCCCGTTCGCGAACGTGAACCTGGACGCGGAGGCGTGCAATCTCGACACCTCGTGCCTCGGCATCCCCGCCGCGGCCGGGACGCCCGCGTGCGTCGCGCCGACCGACTGCCCGAAGGTCGATGCGGAAGGGAACGACCTGCTCGGCACCCCGGACTGCACGGACGGCCACTGCGGCTACTCGTTCTGCGCGGCCGAGTGCGACGCGGAAGGCGCCTGCCTCGCGGGCTTCCACCCGATCGACGTGGACGGCACGTGCTACTGCGCGCCCGGCGAGGCCGCGCCCGCCGAGCCGCAGCCGGACGCGGCGGTGACGCCGGACGAGCCGGTGACCGCGGACGACCCGACGGCGCCCGACGCGGCCGTCACTCCGGACGTCCCCGCGGTCGAGGACGTGCCGGCCAACCCGGACGCCCCCATCGACACCCCCGCCCGCGGCATCGACACCCCGTGATGGGGTTCCGGCCTACCGGCGCAGGCTCCCCAGATGGGTGGGACGGGTACGGGTACGGGGACGGACTACCCGACCGCGATTCCCGGGCATGGGAAGCGGCGCGTGAACTCGCGCACCTCGGCCGCGATCGCGTCCAGGCGGTCCTCGGCGCCCGCCGGCGTCTCGGCCACGCGGTTGAACCACGCGGCCACGGTCGCCATGTCGGCCTCCTTCATGCCGCGCGAGGTGATGGCGGGGGTGCCCATGCGCAGGCCGGACGGGTCGAACGGCTTGCGCGGGTCGCCCGGCACGGTGTTGTAGTTGCACTCGAGCCCGGCCCGGTCGAGCGCCTTCGCGTACTGCTTCCCGGTCAGCCCGCGAGGCGTCACGTCCATCAGGATCAGGTGGTTGTCGGTCCCCCCCGAGACCAGCTTGAACCCGCAGCCCGCGAGGTGCCCGGCGAGCGCGCGCGCGTTCGCGACGACCTGGCGGGCATACTCGCGGAACGCGGGCGTCGCCGCCTCGCGCAACGCGACCGCGATCCCGGCGGTGGTGTGGTTGTGCGGCCCGCCCTGGAGGCCGGGGAACACGGCCTTGTCCACCGCCTTGGCCATCGCCTCCTTGCACAGGAGCATGGCGCCGCGCGGGCCGCGGAGCGTCTTGTGCGTGGTCGTGGAGACCACGTGCGCGTGCGGCACCGGGCTCGGGTGCGCGCCGCCCGCGACCAGCCCCGCGATGTGGGCCATGTCCACGAGCAGGTGCGCGCCGACCTCGTCCGCGACACGGCGGAACGCCTCGAAGTCGATGACGCGGGGGTACGCGGTCGCGCCCGCGATGATCAGCTTGGGCCGCTCGGCCAGCGCCAGCGTCCGGACCTGGTCCATGTCGATCCGGCCGGTCGCGGCGTCCACGCCGTACTGCACGCTCCTGAAGAAAGCCCCCGTTATCGAGACGTTCCAGCCGTGCGTCAGGTGCCCGCCGTGCGGCAGCGCCATGCCCATCACGGTGTCGTTGGGCTTGAGCAGGGCGAAATAGACCGCGAGGTTGGCCGGCGACCCGGAGTACGGCTGCACGTTCGCGTGGTCCGCGCCGAAGAGCGACTTCGCCCGCGCGATCGCCATCTCCTCCAGCGGGTCCACGCACTGCTGGCCCTCGTAGTACCGCTTGCCCGCGTACCCCTCCGAGTACTTGTTCGTGAACACGCTGCCCGTGGCCTCGAGCACTGCCCGGCTGACGTAGTTCTCGGACGGGATCATCCGGATCTTCTCGAACTCCCGCCTCTCCTCCGCCGCGACGAGCGCCGCGACCTCCGGATCGCTCTCCCTCAGCCCCTCGTGGTGCATGACCTCCTCCTCGTTTCCAGTTCCCGAACCCGAAACCGGGCCCGAGCCCGCCCATCCGTCCCCGTGCCCGCTCACTGCACCGGCGCCTGCGCCGCCTCCAGCGCCTTCACCCGCTCCTGCACCGCGGACACCGACATCCCCGGCGGCGCGACCGCGACGTGTCGCCGGTACGCGTCGAGCGCGGTCGCGATGTCCCCGGTCCGGTCCGCGAGCCGGCCGATGTCGTACCAGCAGTTCGCGCACTCGGGCGCGACCCGCACGGCCTGCCGGTACTGGTCCATTGCCGCGGGAAGCTGCCCCTGCTCCTCGAGCCACGCCCCCCAGTTCAACAGGACCTTCGGATCCCCCGGGTAGCGCGCCACGGCCTCGCGGTTCGTGTCCTCCGCGCAGGTCCGGTCCTGGTTCAGCGCGCACGCGGCGGTCAGGCCGAGCAGCACGCCCTTGTCGCCGGTCTTCAGGTGCCCCGCCGCCTTCAGTTCGAACACCGCGGTGGCGTAGTCGTGGTTCGTCAGCGCCGCGAGGCCAAGGTTGAAGCGCGCCCCGAACCAGTCCGGCCGCTCGCGCGCCATGCGGGCGAGCGTGTCCTGGGCCTCCTCGGTCCAGCCGCCAGCGAGCCGCGCGACCGCCCGGTTCAGGGCGAGGTCCCGGTCCTCCGGGTGCGCGGCGGCCAGCCGGTCGAGCAGGGCGACCGCCTGGTCCGCCTTGCCCGCCTTCACGAGCGCGACCGCGAGGTCGTTCTCCACCACCGGGTTGCCCGGGGCGAGGTTCCGCGCCTTGCCGAGCATGTCGATGGCCGCCGGCAGGTCTCCCTCCAGCAGGTGGACGCGGCCCATCAGGTACGCCCAGGCAGGCGTGGCCCGCAGCGTGGACGGCAGTTCCGCGAGCGCCTGCCGCGCCTCGATGGCCCGCCCCCCCTCGATCATGGGGCGCACGTTCGAGAACGGGTTCCTCTGCAGGCCCAGCCGGTCCGCCTCGCGCTGGCGCCACGGCCCGGAGCACGCGGCGAGCGCGACCAACGTCACGGCGACCAACGCTCTTCTCATCCGTGTCCCTCGGAACGGGGCGGCCGATCTTACACCGGCTTCGACTCGGACGGCGCGGCCTCGGCCAGCTCGCGAGTCAGCCGCATCGGGCAGAAGCGCGGGCCGCACATCGAGCAGAAGCGGCTCGTCCGGTACTGCGGGTCGGGGAGCGTCAGGTCGTGGTACTCGCGGGCCCGGTCCGGATCCATCGCGAGCGCGAACTGCCGGTCCCAGTCGAACCCGAAGCGCGCGCGCGCCATCTCGTCGTCGCGGTCGCGCGCCCCGGGCAGCCCGCGCGCCACGTCCGCCGCGTGCGCCGCGATCCGGAACGCGATCAGGCCCGTGCGCACGTCGTCGAGCCCCGGCAGCCCCAGGTGTTCCTTCGGCGTCACGTAGCACAGGAAGTCCGCGCCCGCGATCGCGGCCATGGTCGCGCCGATCGCGCCGGTGATGTGGTCGTAGCCCGGCGCGAGGTCGGTCACGATCGGCCCGAGCACGTAGAACGGCGCGCCCCCGCACGCCTCCTTCTGGCGGCGCACGTTCATCGCGATCTGGTCGGCCGGCACGTGGCCCGGGCCCTCGATCATCACCTGCACGCCCGCCTCGCGGCACCGCGCCGCGAGCCGGCCGAGCGTGTCCAGCTCCGCGAACTGCGCCGCGTCGGACGCGTCGTGCAGGCAGCCCGGCCGGAGCCCGTCCCCGAGCGACAGGGTCACGTCGTGCCTGGCAGCGATCTCCAGCACCTCGTCGAAGCGCGCGAAGTACGGGTTCTCGCGGTCGTTCCGCTCCATCCAGCGCGCCATCAGCGCGCCGCCGCGGGACACGATCCCGGTCAGCCGGCCCTTCACGTGGGGGACGTGGGCCCTGAGCACGCCCGCGTGGATCGTCATGAAGTCCACGCCCTGCTCGGCCTGCCGCCGGATCACGTCTAGGAACGCGTCCTCCGGCAGGTCCGCGATCTCGGTCACCGCCTCGGCCGCCTGGTAGACCGGCACGGTCCCGAGCGGCACCGGGCACGCGTCCAGCACGGCCGCGCGCACGTCGTCGATGTCCGGTCCCGTGGACAGGTCCATGACCGCGTCCGCGCCGTAGCGCAGTGCCACCTCGACCTTGCCCACCTCCTCGGTCAGGCAGGACGTGGTGTGCGAGCGGCCCAGGTTGACGTTGACCTTGACCTTCAGGCCGGCCCCGATCCCGACCGGCTTCAGCCGGCGGTGCGCCGGGTTCGCCGGGATCACGACCGTCCCGGCCGCGAGCCCCGCCGCGACCCGCTCGACCGCGACGCCCTCGTCCCGCGCCACGGCCCGCATCTGCTCCGTGACCTCGCCACGTCCCGCCGCAGCCGCCTGCGTCGAAGCAATACCCGCCATGCACCGCACCTCCGCCGGCCGCGCCGCGAACAGCCCGGGCTGAGATACCGCTTTTCGACCCCTCTGACAAGCTTGCCGTCCCATTCCGTGCCCTGTAGGCTGCTGTTCGCGGGCGGAGGCAGCCGCGCATGAGCGTTCGCGTCCCGGGCGTCAGGCCGTATTACGACACCGGCGAGGTGCTGGACGCGCTCGAGAGCGTCCTCGCGGGCGACTTCCGCCGCGGCGACGAGGCACGCGCGTTCGACCGCCGGTTCGCGGATCGATTCGGCGCGCCGGACGCCGCGACGCTGCCGACCGCGCGCGTCGCGCTCTGGTACGTGCTGCGCGCGCTCGACCTGCCGCCGGGATCCGACGTCCTGATGACGCCGATCACGATCGCGGACATGGTCAACTCGATCCGGTGCGCGGGCCACCGGCCGGTCATGGTCGAGATGGACCGGGCCACCCTGTCGTTCGACACGGCCGCGCTCGAAGCCGCCGTGACGCCGCGCACGCGCGCCGTGCTGCTGACGTACCTGTACGGGCTCGTCCCGGCGAACCTCGACGACGTGCTCGCGGTTGCGAGGCGGCACCGGCTCGCCGTGATCGAGGACGTGTCCCAGGCGCTCGGCGCGACGATCCGCGGCCGCCCGCTCGGCACGCTCGGCGTCGCGGGCATCCACAGCCTGTCGTCGTTCAAGGTCTGCTCGTCCCTCTTCGGGGGCGTGGTGTTCGCGGAGCGCTCCCTGGTCGACCGCGTCCGCGAGCTGTCCGCCTTCGAGCTTGCCCGCCCCGCGCGCGCGCCGTTCCTGGTCGTGATCGCGAAGGTGCTCGGGCACGGGGCGCTCGCGGGCGACAGGCTCTACCCGCTCGTCACCTTCCGGCTGGTCCGCGCCCTGACCGCGGCGAGCCCGCGCCTGCTCTACCGCCTCCAGACGGGCAACCTCGCCGAGGTCCTCGGACGCGACACCACGCGCGCGTTCGACCGGACGCCGCCGGAATACCTGTTCTGGTACGCCGACTTCCAGGCCCGTCTCGCGTCCGCGAGCCTGGGCCGGATGGACGCGGTCAACGACGCGCTGCGGCGGCAGGCCGCCCTCCTCGCGTCCGCGCCGGGCGTGGCCGGGCGCAACCCCGCGACCCACCCGGGCGGCGAGTCCGTGTGGTGGCGCTTCCCGGTCCGGGTCGGCGACCGCGCCCGGGTCGCGAGGCGGCTGTCCGCCGGCGGCGTCGAGTCCTCGATGAACGCGCTCCCCGTGTGCTCGGACCTGCCCGCGTTCCGCGAACTCGTGCCGCATCCGTTGCGCGCGGCGCGGGAGATCCACGATCATCACCTCCTGGTTCCGGTCCACGCGGGCTTCGACGCCGCGCGCGTCGAGGTCGTCCGGGACGCGCTCGCCAACGCCCTGGCAGGGGATGAGCCGTGGTCGACCGCAGGCTGATCGCGTCGTTCTTCCGCCCGTCCGCGCTCGCGCGGCGCGCCGCGGACCTCGCGCGCGTGCTGTCCGCGCACGCCGCCGGCACGCGCCATCCCCTGTTCGTCCAGTTCCTGGCGACCGCGCGCTGCACGCAGTCCTGCACGTACTGCGAGGTCCCGCCGGTCCGCTTCCCGGAGATGGACGGGCCCGCGGTCCTCGCGATGCTCGACGAGCTGTGCCGCGAGGGCATGCGGAAGGTCTCGTTCACGGGGGGCGAGCCGCTGCTCCGCCGCGAGCTGCCCGAGTGGATCCGGACGGTACGCTCGCGCGGCGTATATGCGAACCTGATCACGAACGGCCACCTGCTCGCGGACCGGATCGACGAGGTGCGCGACCTCGACCTCGTGATCGTCAGCGTGGACGGCCGCGAGGCGTCCCACGACGCGGTGCGCGGGGCAGGCTCGCACGCGCGCGCGCTGCGCGGGCTGGCCGCGTGCGCGGAGCGGGGAGTCCCGGTGATGACGAGCACGGTCCTGCACCGCGGCACCGCGGCGGACATCGACTGGGTGCTGGACCTCGCGCGGTCGCTGCACGGGACCGCGATCTTCGGCCCGATCGAGTTCGCGCCCGGGTGCGTCCCGGCCGCGGCCGCGGGCCTCGTGCTGCGGCAGGACGAGCTGCGCGCGGCGTACGCGACCCTGCTCGACCGCAAGCGCGCGGGCGCCCCGGTCGGCTACACGCGGCACTTCCTGGCGCGGGCCGTGCGCGGCGAGCCCGCCGGGCCGTGCAGGTTCGCGGGGCGGCTGTACTGCTCGATCCTGCCCGACGGCCGCGTGCTCCCGTGCAACGTGCTGCTCTCGCTCGCGGCGGGGGACGCGGCCTGGGTGAACGGCCGCGAGTCGGGGTTCGTGGAGGCCATGCGGCGGATGCCCGCGTTCTCGTGCGCCGGGTGCGCGGCTGGGTACGGCGAGATGGATGCGATGCTGAGGTTCCGGTGGTGGGAGATGGCATGAGCGAAGTGCGCGACGCGATCCCGAGGTTCGTTCCGTCCGCCTCGCCCGGGGAGCTGGTGCGGGCCGCGCTCGGCGTCGGGGGCGATCCGTGGCGCGAGTTCTCGAAGCGTTTCGCCGGGTACCTCGGGGTCGCGCACGCGGTGCCCGCGCCGTCCGCGCGCGAGTCGCTGGCCGCGATCCTGGCGGCGCTCGAGCTGCCGAAGGGGGGGGAGGTGATCCTCCCCGCGCTCACGTTCCACAGCATCCCGGCCGTGATCCGGCGCAACGGGCTCGAGGTGCGGTTCGTGGACGTGGATCCGGGGACGCTCTGCATGGACACCGCGCGGCTCGCGGACGCGGTCGGGCCCGCCACGGTCGCGATCCTGCCGGTCCACCTGCACGGACGCGCCGTGGACATGGGCCGCGTCGCCGGCGTGGCGGAGCGCCGCGGGCTGGCGGTCATCGAGGACTGCGCCCAGGCGGCGGGCGGGGCGTTCCGGGGGCGGCGCCTCGGGGCCTGGGGTACCGCGTCCTTCTTCTCGTTCCACCCGGCGAAGAACCTGTCCGCGCTGTGGGCGGGCACGGTCGCGACCGACTCCGGCGCGCTGGCCGGGCGCGTGGCGCAGAGGATGGCCGCGCTGCCCCGGATCGGGCACGTCGACCTCGCGGGCCGCGCGTGCTGGTCGCTCGCCATGGGCCTCGGCACGCGCCCGGGCGTGTGGCGTGCGGTCGCCCACCCGTTGCTGCTGGCGTTCGCGGCCGCGGGCGTGGACCCGATCGACCTCGTCACCCGCGAGACCCCGACCGGACAGAACCTCGACGGGTCCGCGACCGCGATGCCGTCCGCGCTCCAGGGCCGCCTCGCGCTGTCCCAGCTCGCCTCGCTCGACGAGGCGAACGCGGTCCGGATCCGGAACGGCGAGCACCTGCTGGCGCGGCTGGCGGGTGCGGGGGGGATCGGCCTGCCGAGCCCGGCGCCGCGCGGCGAGGACCTGTTCCACGGCTTCGTGGTGCAGGTGGACGACCGCGACGACTTCCGGCGACGCCTGCTCCGGCTCGGGATCGACACCCATCCGGGGAACATGGTCGCGGGGCCCGAGGTGCCGGGGTACGCGGACACCGGGGAGTGCCGGGTCGCCTCCGACGCGGTCCGGCGGATGGTGCACCTGCCGGTCCATCCCGGCATGACGATCCCGGACGTGGACCGGGTCGCGGACGCGGTCCTGGCGGTTCTCGCAGTCCGATCGCGCGCGAGGCCGTGCGACGCGGTCCGCCGCAACGGGAGGCGTCGTTGAGACCGAACCGGAGGCGGCGTTGAAACCGTCCGACCTCTCGCGCGCGGCCGGGATCGCCCGCGCCGTCGGGCTCGCGGCCGCGGGCCGTCGCGTGCCGCTCATCGCGAGCTGGAACGTCACGTTCCGCTGCAACCTGCGCTGCGCATACTGCGGCGTGTGCAGGCCCGGCGTGCGCGAGGGGGGCACGGACGAGGCCCTCCGCGTGCTGCGCGAACTCGCCGCCCTCGGGACGCGGTACGTCGGGCTGTCGGGGGGGGAGCCGTTCGTTCGCGCGGACCTGGGCACGATCGTCGGCGCGGCCGCGGACCTCGGGATGCAGGTCCGGGTGCAGACGAACGGGACGCTCGCGGCCGGCCGGATCGGCGAGGTCCGGCGCGCCGCCGAGGTCCAGGTCAGCCTGGACGGGCCCGCGGACGTGCACGACGCGGTCCGGGGCGAAGGCGTGTTCGCGGCTGTCGAGGCGACGGTCGCGGCATGCCGGGACGCGGGGATCGCGGTGCTCGCGGACACCGTGCTGTCCGCGGCCAACGTGGGCCGGATCGACGACCTGCTCGCGACGCTCGACCGGCTCGGGATCGGCACGTACGTCCAGCCGATCGACGCCGCGTATGCCGGCGAGCGCGACGGCGCCGGCGCGCTGTTCCCGGACCCGGCCGCCTGCCGTGCCGCGATCGACGGCCTGATCGAGCACCGGCGGACCGGCGGCCGGGCCGTCGCCAACAGCGTGTCCGGGCTGCGCCACCTCCGGTCCTGGCCGGACCTGCCGCCGCTCCCTTGCGCGGTGTGGCGGCTGATGGTCGCCGTGGACCCGGACGGCGCGATCGGGACGTGCGACATGGCCCCGGGCTACGAGCAGGGGCTCGTCCGCGGCGCGGCCTCGGTCCGCGAGGCGGTCGCGTCCCTGCCGCGCGACTGCCGCTGCCCCCGCTGCGGGACCGGCGCGGGCATCGACTTCAACCTCGCGGCGCGGGGCGATCCGGGCGCGCTGCTCGGCATGCTGGTGCGCCGGCTGGTGGCGTGACGCGGCTCACCGCGGGGATACCGGGAGCGCGGATCGGAGGACGTCCAACCCCTCCGCGATCAGCGTCCGGAGCTGGTACGCCGACCGCACGGACAGGAGCTGCCGCACCACGTACGACGGCCTCATGTAGAAGCGGCGGAGCGCCTCGTCGCGCACCCGGACGACCGTGTCGCGCGGCAGGGAGGGGGATTCCCAGACCGGCCGTGAGCCGTCGCCCGCGATCCCGACCCCGTCCTCGATCATCCAGCCGTTCGCGACGACCTCGTGCCGGAGCGTCGTACCCCAGGCCGGCGCCGCGACGTTGAACGACGCGATGTCGGGCTCGAGGTCCATGCAGAGGTCGAGCGTGCGCCGGAGCGATGCCTCGTCCTCGCCGGGCAGGCCGAGCAGGAAGTGCGCGAGCGTCCGGATCCCGGCCTCGCGGGCGAGGGCGAACGCGCGACGCGCGTCGTCGGGGCCGGAGCGCTTGCGGTGGCGGGCGAGCACGTCGCGGCTCGCGGTCTCGACCCCGAGCATGACCGTGTGGCAGCCCGCGCGGCGCATGGCGCGGAGCAGGTCCGGGTCCGCGTCGTCCGGGCGCATCTCGCACACCCAGGTGAACGGCGAGCCGCCGTGCGAGAGGACCGCGCACGCCTCGATCGCGTGCGGCCGGACCGACCCGAAGCTCTGGTCCTGGAGCACGATCTCCGGGACGCCGAGGGAGCGGACGAACGCAAGCTCGGACGCGAGGTCGTCGAGGTCGCGCAGCTTGTGCGGGACGCGCTCGTGGTAGCACCAGGCGCACCCGTGGCGGCAGCCGAAGTCCGTCGTCACGAGCGTGAACGGGTGGCGCCGGACCGTGGGCAGGTGGTAGCGGCAGAGGTCGAACAGCTCGTGCCGCGGCCCGGGGAGCCGGAACGTGCGGGCGTTCTCGAAGCGGGGCTCCGGGTCGAGGCGGGTGTGGACGTTGCGCAGCCCCCCCGCGACCGCGCCGTCCGGCAGCCCGCCGAGGTCGCAGTCCGCGAAGTCGAGCACCACCGCGTCGATCGCGTCGTGGCGATCGAGCGCGTCGGCCGGGCAGGCGCGCGGGTAGTCGCCGCTGACCGCGATCGCCGAGCCGCACCGCGCCTTGACGCGCGAGAGGAACGCGACGTCCTCCCGCCAGGAGACGGCCGCGACGACCGCGAGGACGGCAACCGGGCGCAGGGCGTCGATCCTTGCCATGGCGGCGCCCGCGTCGAGGCCCTCCGCGATCGCGTCGAGGACGAGCACGTCGCGGCCGGGCAGGCGGCCCGAGAGGACGAGCAGGTCGAACGGCGGCCAGCCGTACCGCGCCTTCGCGAAGTGGCCGCAGTAGTAGTCCCGCGAGACGCGGCGCGTGCTCGGCGGGTTCAGCAGGAGGACCATCACCCCTCCGGGTTGGGGTCGCCGCCGGCATTGTACGCACAAACCCTTTCGGGAGACTCCGTTCCCCCGCCGGCGGGGGCGACCGGCGCTACGTCTTCCTCCAGATCGCGCCTCGTCCGCGGCTCGAACACGTCAGGCGCCCCTCGTCGCGTCTTCGGCGCAGGACCCGCCGCACAAGGTCACGGCTGACGGACGGACACAGGCGATCCAGTTCGGAGACCGGGAACTCCCGGGGGAGGGATTCGATGGCGTGCTCGATGGCGTCGGTCTTCGCCCCCCGGCGGCCGGCCATCCGGGACACGCGCTCCTCGAACTCGCGATATGCGCCGCGCACCGTCGTCAGGAAGTAGCTCCACCACGGCACGGGGTTGTGCGCGGCGTCGTGCCAGCCCTGGGACGACGTGTGCAGCGCCTCGTAGTAGGACTCCTTCGACTCCTCGACGATGCGCTCGACGCTGATGTACCGCCCGACCCGGAACCCCTGCTGGTAGAGCAGGAGCAGCGTCGCCAGCCGCGACACGCGTCCGTTCCCGTCCCGGAACGGGTGGATGCAGAGGAAGTCGAGCACGAAGCCCCCGGCCGCCAGGAGTGGTGGCAGAAGCCCCTGACCCGACGAGTGCCGGTACGCCAGGCACAAGGCCTCCACGGCCTCCGCCGTGTCCGCCGCCGGCACGGCCTTCCACCGGAGCCGCCGCTCCCCGTTCGGCAGGATCTCGATCACCTCGTTGTCCCTGGTCTTCCATTGACCGGCGTCCCCCGTGGTCCCGCCCTGAGCCAGCCGGTGCATCTGGAGAAGCGTACCCGGCGTCAGGTCGATGCGATTGTGGTTCTCGTGGATCCACGCAAGCGCCTGCCGATACCCGACGATCTCCTCCTCCGGGCGGTCCCGCGGCTCCGCCCTGCCGAGCACCAGGGGCTTGAGGCGCTCCCGTTCGACGGTGACGCCCTCGATGCGGTTGCTGGACTCGACGCTCTGGATCAGTGCCATCTGGCGCAGCGCCTCCAGGATCTCCGGGCCCTGGTGCTCGTACAGTTCCTGCCGGCCCCTGCACTCCATCACCGACCCGACCAGCCACGTGAGGCCCATCGGAACGGTTCTTCCCAACTGCCCTGGCGAGAACGACTTCACCCGGCCCTCCGGATCACGAGACTGATGCCCGATGATACCCGATTGTTTACCCACTTTCGACGCCCGGTACCCGGTTTCACAACAGGCCGGTCCGGCGCCTGAGCGCCACCCGCAGCTCCAGCGTCTGCTCGCCGCGAACGGCGAACGCGTGCGTCGCGTTGGCACTGACCGCGCAGACGGACCTCGCCGGCGCGGCGGTGGACCAGGTGGCGGGCCTGCTGACCGGCATGCTGGGCGCGCTCACGCTCGACACGCACCTCGCGCTGTCGGGGCACGCCAGGCTCGTGGACAAGGACTGCGACCTTGTGGTGGACGAGATCGTGGACGGCCACTGCGACGGTCATGTGGAGACGGGCAGCGGCGCCGGGGCCGAGTTCACCGGGACGTGGGAGGCGGTCAGGAAGGGCGCGACGCCCTGAGGGCCGCGTGCCCCGCGCGGGTCACGCCCGCCGGTCCGTGATCGTCAGTGGCAGGAGCTGCACGCCGGGCCGAGGCCGCCGTTGTTGTTCGGCCCATGGCAGGCCTTGCAGGTCTCCTTGGTGCCGGACTTGTGCATGAACCCGCCGTCGGTCTTCGTGTGGTCGTCGTTGTCGTGGCACACGTAGCAGGACACGCCCGCCGGTCCGCCGTCGAGCTTCGCGCCGTGACAGGACGTGCAGTTCTTGAGCGGGTCGTTCTTGCCCGGCTTGTGCCAGGCGCCGCCCATGTCCTCGGTGTGGCCGGAGGGGCCGCCCGGCACGTCGGCCGCCACGTCCTGGGCGACCGGCACGTCCTGCGCCACGGGCGTGTCCTGCGCCACGGGCGTGTCCTGGGCCGCGTCGGGCGCGACGGGGACGTCTTCCACCGGGGCCACGTCCGGCGCGACGTCCGGCGCGACGTCCGGCGCGACATCCTGCGCGACGTCCGGCGCGACCGGGACCTCCTCCACCGAGTCGGCCGCGCCGTCCTCGACCGGGAGGTCGTGGTTCGACGGGACCTCGGACGGGATGGCGTCCTGGTTGATCTTCGCGTCCGGCCCCCCCCCACCGCCGGAGTCGGTTTCGCACGCCGCCACCGCCAGCATCGCCACCGTCGCCAGAGCCATCGCGATTCGCATCATTCCCCGACCTCCTCTACGGGAAGGGCCGCACCCCCCCCGGGACGAGGACGAATTCTATCTCGATTGAGCGCGCTGGTCAAGGACTGGTGACTGCCGAGCGCGCCGCGCTGAGGCGCGGCGCGCTCGGCGGCCGCAAGGCGGCCGCGCAAGGGGGGTGGCCCGCGCCCCGCAACGCGGGGCGGCGGGCAGGGGGGCGAGCCG
>VGRB01000112.1 GCA_016875475.1 Deltaproteobacteria bacterium | reverse complement strand
GGCGTGGAGCCGGGCTCGGAGTCGAAGGCGAAATGCCAGTTCCTCCTGGGACAGCCGGGGGCCGGCAAGACCACGGCGATGCGCTATCTCGCGCTCGTCTATGCCACGGGGAGCGAAGACCCGCTCGAGATCGGACCCGCCGTACCGGTGCTCGTGCCGCTCGCGGAGTATGCGGCAGACCGGGAGCGGAACCGGGTCAGGCCCATCCTGGAATTCCTCCCCGACTGGCTCGAGGAGGTCGGGATCGGGGGCGGCCGGGCGGTCCGGAGCCACCTCGATGACGTGCTGCTGCTGCTGGACGGGCTCGACGAAGTCCGCGAGCCCGCGGCGCGCAAGGCAGTCCTCTCGGAGGCCGCGGCGCTCGCCGCGTCGGGCAAGGCCAAGCGCGTCGTCGTTTCGGGTCGCGACTTCCTGGTCGACGAAATCACGCCTCAAGTCGAGAAGGACCTGGAACTGAAGTGGATGAGGGCGCCTCGGGAGGAGGAGGAGCGCAGTTTCCTGATGACCTTCTCGCGCCTGCGCGGGCGCGAGGAGGCGGCCGGGGCCCGCCTCGCCCGGAGAATCCGCGAGGACCGGGATCTCTCGGCGCTTGCCCACACCCCGCTGATGCTCGCGTTCATGGCGGTCCTGGACGAGATCGAAGGGGGCCTTCCGGACCGACGGATAGAGATCTACTACCGGCTCGGCGAAATCGTGATCGACCAGTGGACGCGTCGGAGGACGCTCGCTCGACCCGGCATCCGGAGGACCTCGCCGGGAGATGTAAGACGGGTCCTGGGCCCTCTCGCCTGGTGGGTCGTCGGCCTTGGCGGTCGCGCGGTGTCAGAGGACGAGTTGCTGCCCGAGCTGACGCGACTGGAAGCCCGGTACAGCGACCCCGACGACGCCGCAGCCAGGGCGTCGTCGCTGTTCGATGTCCTCAAGCGCGATACTGCCCTGCTGGTCCCTTCCCCGAGTGCCAGGCGCTGGCAGTTCATCCACTCCTCGTTCGCCGAGTACTTCGCGGCTCTCAACGCCGACAGGGACGCCGAGTGCTGGAAATCCCTGCTTGACGACCCGTTCCGGGCCGAGTGGCGGGAGGTCGTGCTCTTTGCCGCCGGTTACCTCGGCGTGGTCGCAGGGAAGACAGAACGGCTGGTCGAACTCGCGGACGCGATCGCTTCCCGCTCCACACGCCACGGTCGCTATCATGCTCGCCATCCGAGCCTCGTGATCGCCCTGCTCCAGGAAGACCCAGGGCTTCCAGCGCGCCAGCAGCGCACCCTGATCGAGAGGCTCGCGAAGTGGTTGTTCACGAATGCTTTCCCGGCTCAGGCGGCTCGGCAAATCCAGCACGAGGCCGTGCGCTTTCTGCTCGGCGCCGCAGCCAGCGGGAAGAAACCCGCGATCGCGTCCGAACTCGAGGAGTGGTTCCTGCCGACCCCGACCCGCGTCATGTGGGGACGTGTCGCCGCGAGCGGGTACTGGAAGGACGTGCCGGCCACCGTTCTGTCAGGCCACTTCGCAGATAGGATTCGCCGCCGGCCTGCCGAACGCTCCCAGGAAGTGCAGCGCGCCAGGGACTACCTCGCGGGTCCCCTCCTGCCGAAGCTGCCTGAGATTCTGCGGACCTACGACATCGACCCTGGACCTGCGCTCGACGCGATGGGCCGAGCCGCCGACTGGCGCATCAGGTTCACGCGAATGGCGCTGCTCCTGGAGGAGACCGACCGGGCCGAGAGGCGACAGTTGCTTGCGACCGCCCCGGAGGAGCCGTTCACCGCGCTGCTTCGAGCCCTGTACGCCGGCGGGATGGAGTAGGTCGCGCCGGAAACCTCGCGCACGCCGGGTCGGCCCCCGGTCAGCGGCCCGAGCCCCCGCCGGCGGGCGGCGCCGCGAAGCGCGACGGGCGGGGGGGCCGCGGCGGGCGCGTGCCCGGGGCGGCGGAGCGCGAGTGCGCGGCGTCGCGATCGTTGCGCGCGGCGTCGCGATCGTTGCGCGTGGCGTCGCGGGCGGCGTCGCGGCCGGCGTCGCGGACCGCGGCGCGGCGGGACACGGTCGGGGAGGCCGGCGCGGGGGCCGGGGACGACTTGCCGGGCGCGAGCGCGGCAGGCGCCGCGAGGGCCGCGGAAAGGTCGGGACGCACGACCGCGGCGCTCGCGGCCGACCCGGACGCGGCCATCATGCGGCCCGGGAGGATGCCGAGGTACAGGCTCGCGAGGGCGGCCACGCCGATCGCGGCCCACGCGGGCGCGCTGCGGATCGCGGGGGCGTGCCCGGCGGCGGCGACGTCGTCACCGGACACGACCTCGGGCTCGCGGAAGTACGCGTAGAGCAGGATGCGCAGGTAGTAGTAGAGCGCGACCAGGCTGTTCAGCACCGCGACCACGACCCAGGTCACGTTGGACGCGGGATCGGCGGCCAGCACGGCCTTGAACAGGTTGAACTTCCCCATGAATCCGCCGAACGGCGGGATGCCGGCCAGCGACAGGACGCAGACCAGCAGCACGGCGGCGAGCACCGGGTGGCGCTTCGACAGGCCCGCGAGGCGGGGCAGGCGCATGTCCTCCTCGCCGCGCGCGCCGAGCAGCGAGACCACGCCGAACGCGCCGACCGTGGCCGCCACGTACGCGAGCAGGTAGAACGGCACGCCATCGTTGAGCGCGCGGGTCGCGGGGTCGGTCGCCCACACGCCGAGCAGCAGGTACCCCGCGTGCGCGATCGACGAGTAGGCCAGGATGCGCTTGACGTCGTCCTGCACCACGCCGAGGACGTTGCCGACGACCATGGTCAGCACCGCGAGCCCGAGGAGCGCGTCGGCCGGCGACAGCGGCAGCCCCCCCCAGGAAGGGGCCTGGTAGACGGTCAGGATCAGGCGCGAGAGCACCGCGAACCCGGCCGCCTTGACCGCGCCCGCCATGTAGGCCGTGACGGGCGTGGGCGCGCCCTCGTAGACGTCCGGGGTCCAGAAGTGGAACGGGACCGCCGCGACCTTGAACCCCATCGCGACCAGCAGCAGCACCAGCGCGACCTGCGGCAGCACGCGGTCCGCGCCCGCGGAGGACGCGCCGCCCGCGAGCCCGGCCGCGATCCCGGCGAGGTCCAGGCTGCCCGTCGCGCCGTACAGGAAGGCCACGCCGAACAGCAGGAACGCGGACGCGAGCCCGCCGAGCACGAAGTACTTGAGCCCCGCCTCGGTCGCGAACCCGGATGACCGCTTCGAGGCGGCGAGCGCATAGACCGCGAGGCTCATCACCTCGAGCCCGAGGAACATGGTGACGAGGTCGGCCGCGGCCACGAACGCCAGCGCGCCGGTCGCCGAGAACGCGAGCAGGGTCTGGAACGCGCCGGGCTCGATCCCCTGCTCGGGCAGGTGGTCCACGGCCAGCAGCGCGGCCGCCGCCCCGGTCGCAAGCACGAGCGCCGAGAAGAAGGCCACGAACCCGTCCACGATCAGCACGCCCTTCAGGAACGACATCTCGAAGGCAGGCGCGCCCGGCCACAGCGTGACCGCCAGGACCGCGGCGATCGCCAGCCCGGCGGCGGTCACCACGCCCAGGAAGCCCTTGCGCGGGTCGTCGCGGCCGGACAGCAGGTCGAGCGCCATCACCAGGATGCCCGTGCCGGCGGCGACCAGGATCGGCGCGCAGAGGAGGAGGTCGTTCATCGCGCCACCTCCTGCGCCGCCACGCGCCACGGGGACGGCGCCGCGCGCGCGTCCTCGGCCCGCGCGTCGACTCCGCGCAGGAGCGCCGTCCGCTGCTCCACCATCCGCCCCTTGTACGCATCCAGCGTCGCCCTGACCGACGCGGTGGTGCGCGACAGGAAGAACGAGGGGTAGACGCCGATCCAGAACACCATCACGACCAGCGCGCCGAGCACCGCGAACTCGCGGAACGAGACGTCCTTCAGGGCGCGGTTCTCCTCGTGCACGATCGGCCCGAACAGGACCTTGCGGACCATGGTCAGCATGTAGACCGCGCCGAGCACCACGCCGGTCGCGGCCGCGATCCCGAGCGCGAGGCCGATCGCGCGGAACGCGCCGCCGCCGGACAGGGCCTCGCGGAACGTCCCGGCCAGGATGAGGAACTCGCCGACGAAGCCGTTCGTGCCGGGAAGCCCGATCGACGACAGCGTCACGATGACGAGCAGGGCCGCGTATACCTTCATGACGCGCGCGATGCCCCCGTAGGCGTCGATGGCGCGGGTATGGCGTCGCTCGTAGAGCACGCCGACCAGCATGAACAGCGCGCCGGTCGATATCCCGTGGTTCACCATCTGGAGGATGGCGCCCTCGACCGCCTCCTGGGTGAGCGCGAACATGCCGAGCATCACGAAGCCGAGGTGCGCGACCGAGCTGTACGCGACCAGCTTCTTGACGTCGCCCTGCGCGAACGAGCAGAGCGAGCCGTAGACGATGCCCACGACCGCGAGCACCATGACGGGCACCGCGAACGCGCCCGCCGCGTCCGGGAACAGGGGGATGGCGAAGCGGATGAACCCGTAGGTCCCCATCTTCAGGAGCACGCCCGCCAGGATGACGGACCCCGCGGTCGGCGCCTCGACGTGAGCGTCCGGGAGCCACGTGTGGAACGGGAACATCGGGACCTTGATGGCGAACGCGAGCCCGAACGCGGCGAACAGCCACGCCTGCTCGCGGAACCCGAGGTCCAGCTTCAGGAAGTCGACCAGCGCGAACGAGCCGCCGCCCGCCTTCAGGTGCATCCAGATGATGCCGACGAGCATCAGGACCGAGCCGAGGAACGTGAACAGGAAGAACTTGACCGCGGCGTAGACGCGCCGCTCGCCGCCCCACACCCCGATGATGAGGTACATGGGGATGAGCATGAACTCCCAGAACAGGTAGAACAGGAGCATGTCCGCCGCGACGAGCGTGCCGAGCATCGCGACCTCGAGGAGCAGCATCGCGATGTAGAACTCCTTGGCGCGCTTCCGGATCGCGGAGAACGCCCCGAGGATCGCCAGCGGCGTCAGGAAGGTCGTCAGCATGAACAGGAGCAGGCTGATGCCGTCCACGCCCACGGTGTAGCGCGCGCCGAAGGGCAGCCACGCGCGGTCCTCGACGAGCTGGAAGCCCGCGCGGGCTGGGTCGAAGTTGACCCAGACCGACAGCGAGCAGGCGAACGCCAGGACCGACACCACGAACGCGAGCCCGCGGTGCGCGGCGCCGTGCCGGCCCGGGACGAGCGCGAGCAGGACCGCCCCGGCGAGCGGGATCAGCATCGTGAGGCTGATGAACGGGGTCAGGGCGTACGTCTCGATGCCGGTCATGGGATCACCAGCCACAGCAGGACCGCGAGCCCGACGAACAGGGCGGCGGCATACGCCTGGACGTCGCCGTTCGCCGCGACGCGCACGATCGACCCGATCCACCCGACCGCGCGCGGCGGCCCGTTGACCAGCACCGCGTCGATGCCGAACGCGTCGAGCCACCGGTGCGTGACGCGCGCCAGGGCCTGGAACGGGCGGATCGCGATCGCGTCGTACAGCTCGTCGATCCGGTACCTGTCGCACACCAGGCGGTAGAAGCCGCCCGCGGCCGCCGCGGCCTTCGCGGGGACGTGCGTCAGCGGCCCGCGCCACAGGGCCCACGCGAGCGCGATCCCGCCGCACGCGACCACGGTCGAGACGCCCATCAGGCCGTACTCGAGCGCGTGCGAGCCGGTCGAGACGAACCTCGCCGCGCCGTCCTCGAACACCGGGTGGAGCCAGTGCTCCCAGAAGTTGAGGTGCTCGATCGGCAGCCCGACGTAGCCCGCAAGCGCAGCGCCGGCGGCGAGCACGACGAGCGGGATCGTCATCGACGCGGGCGACTCGTGCGGGTGGGCGTGGTGGCTGCGCAGCTCGCCCGAGAACGTCAGGAAGTAGAGCCGGAACATGTACGTCGCGGTCAGCAGGGCCGCGGCCAGGGCCATGGCGAAGCAGAGCGGCCCGATCCACCCGGCGACCGGGCCGGACGCGGGCTGGAGCGCCAGCGTCTTGTAGAGGATCTCGTCCTTGCTGAAGAAGCCCGACAGCAGCGGCACGCCCGCGATCGCGAGCGTCGAGACCAGGAAGGTCGCGCGCGTCCACGGCATCCTCTTCCCGAGGCCGCCCATGAGCCGGATGTCCTGGCAGCCGGCCATCGCGTGGATCACGCTGCCCGCGCCCAGGAAGAGGCACGCCTTGAAGAACGCGTGGGTCATCAGGTGGAACACGCCCGCGCCGAACGCGCCGACGCCGGCGCCGAGCACCATGTACCCGAGCTGGCTCACGGTCGAGTATGCGAGCACCTTCTTGATGTCGTTCTGGACGAGCCCGATCGACGCGGCGAACAGCGCGGTCGCGGCGCCGGTCAGGGCCACGATCGCCATGGTCGTCGGCGCGAGCGCGAACAGGAAGTTGAGCCGCGCGATCATGTAGACGCCCGCCGTGACCATCGTGGCGGCGTGGATGAGCGCGGACACCGGCGTCGGGCCCGCCATCGCGTCGGGCAGCCAGACGTGGAGCGGGATCTGCGCGGACTTGCCGGTCGCGCCGAGGAACAGCGCGAGCGTGACCAGCATCACGCCCGTGCCGCCCGGCACGAAATGCCCGCCGCCCATGTCCACGGCGTCCCGCAGCGCGGGGACGTCGAGCGACCCCTCCATCCAGAACACGAGCACGAACATGCCGAGCAGGAAGCCGAAGTCCCCGATCCGGTTGACCAGGAAGGCCTTCTTGCCGGCGACCGCCTTGGCCATGTCGTCGAACCAGAAGCCGATCAGCAGGTACGAGCAGAGCCCCACGCCCTCCCAGCCGACGAACAGCAGGAGCAGGCTCTTGCCGAGCACGAGCAGGAGCATCGCGAACAGGAACAGGTTCAGGTGGCTGAAGTAGCGCGAGTACGACGGGTCGCCGTGCATGTAGCCCGTCGAGTACAGGTGGATCAGCGACCCGATGCCCGTGACGATCAGGATCATCACGGCCGAGAGCGGGTCGAGCCAGAGCGAGAGGTCCACGCGGATCGGGCCCGCCTGGATCCAGGTGAACAGGGTCGTCGAGACCGCCTCGCGGCCGGCGAGCCCCCACGTCGCGAGCGCGGACGCCACGAACGCGACGACCGGGGCGCCGACGCCGACGAGGCTCACGGTGCCGCGCTTCAGGCGCGGGCCGAGGATGCCGTTCACGATGGCGCCGGCGAGCGGCGCGAACACCACGACCCAGAGCAGGGTCCCGACGTTGTCGCGGACCAGCGCGTGCATCGGCTACCCCTTCATCCGCCGGGCGCGGTCCAGGTCCACGTTGCCTCCGTGCCGGAACAGCGCGATCGCGAGCGCCAGCCCGACCGCGACCTCGGCCGCCGCGACCGCCATCACGATGAAGACCGCGGCGTGCGCCAGCGAGTCGCCGCGCGCGCGGGCGAACGCGAGGAACGCGACGTTGACGCCGTTCAGCATCAGTTCGAGGGACATCAGCACCACGAGCGCGTTCCGGCGCGTCACCACGCCGAGCGCGCCGATGCCGAACAGCGCGGTCGCGAGCACGAGCCACCAGGACAGCGGGACGCCGCTCATGCGTCACCTCCCGGCGCGCGGTCCGGCTCGCCGCCCGGGGTCCGCCTCGCGATCGCCAGCGCGCCCACGATCGCGACCAGCAGCAGGATCGAGGTCAGTTCGAACGGGACCAGGTAGTCGATCAGCAGGTTGCCCGCCACGTCCCGCCCCCCGCCGAACCCGTCGGGCAGATCGGCGGCGGCCGGGGCGTCGGCCAGCGCGGCCGCGACCACCATCGCGACCTTGGTCGTGACCGCGAGCACCGCCGCCGCGCCGAGCGCCTTGAACAGCGTCGGGCGGGGCCCGGCCAGCTCGTGGCGCCGCAGGTTCAGCAGCATGACCACGAACGTGAACAGCACCATGACCGCGCCCGCGTAGACGAGCACCTGCAGGACCGCGACGAGGTGCGCGGACAGCAGCACGAACAGCCCGGAAAGGAAGAAGAACGTCGCGAGGAGCGCGATCGCCGCGTGCAGCGGGTTGCGGCCCATCGGGGGCAGCACCACGCACAGCGCGCCCGCGACCGTCGCGACCGCAAGGACCCAGAAGACCACGACCTCGGCCGTCATGGGTTGCCGCCCTCGTGTCCGTGTCCGTGTCCGTGTCCGTGCCCGCCTTCGAACGGGCACCCCCCCCGCGCAACGTGCTCCTCGAACTCCGCCCGGTAGCGCTCCACGAACGCGATGACCGGCATGGCCGCGGCGTCGCCCAGCGCGCAGATCGTGTTGCCCATGATCTGGTTCGCGATCGACAGCAGCAGGTCGCAGTCGCCCGGGCGGCCGCGGCCCTCCTCGATCGCCGAAACGACGCGCTCCATCCAGCCGGTCCCGTCGCGGCACGGCGTGCACTGGCCGCACGACTCGTGCGCGTAGAAGGCCGCGAGGCGCGTCAGCAGGCGGACCGCGCACGTGCCCTCGGTGAACACCGTGACCGCGCCGGTCCCGAGCATGGACCCGGCCGCCTTCACGCTGTCGAAGTCCATCGCCACGTCCAGGTGCTCCGAACCGAGCACGGGCGTGGAGGACCCGCCCGGGATGATCCCCTTGATGGGACGATCGTCGATCGTGCCGCCGCCGAAATCGTAGACGAGCTTCCGGAGCGGCGTGCCCATGGGCGCCTCGTACAGCCCGGGGCGCTTCACGTGGCCGGACAGCCCGTAGATCTTCGGGCCGCCGTCCTTTGGAAGGCCCATCGCGACGAACCGCTCGGCCCCGACGTCCGCGATCAGGCGGACGCACGCCATGGTCTCGACGTTGTTGATGATCGTCGGGCACCCGAACAGGCCGACCACGGCCGGGAACGGCGGCTTGTTGCGCGGGCGCCCGGGCTTGCCCTCGAGCGACTCGAGCAGGGCCGATTCCTCGCCGCACACGTAGGCGCCCGCCCCGGGGTGCACGTGGATGTCGAGCCCGAACGACGACCCGAGCACGGACTTGCCGAGGTAGCCGCCGCGGTGGAGCTGCTCGACCGCGCGCTCCAGCATGGCGATCGGCTTCACGAACTCGCCGCGCACGTACAGGTAGGCGGTCTTCGCGCCGATCGCGTACGCCGAGACGATCATGCCCTCGAGCATCGGGAACGGGTCGCGCTCGAGGAAGTAGCGATCCTTGAAGGTGCCGGGCTCGCCCTCGTCCGCGTTGATCACGAGGTAGCGCGGCTTGGGACTGTCCTTCGGCAGGAACCCCCACTTCACCCCTGCGGGGAAGCCCGCGCCGCCGCGGCCGCGCAGGTTCGCGCGCCTGACCTCGTCCGCGACCGCCTGCGGCCCCATGACGAGCGCCTTCCTGACCGCGGAGAAGCCGCCGAGCGCCAGGTGGCGGTCGAGCGTGACGACCGACTCGCCGGGCGCGAGCCGCAGGAGGTGTCCCCGGCCGGGCGCCGCGTTCGCGACGGTCGGAGGCAGGCTCATGCCGCGCCTCCCGCGGACGACCGCAGCGCGTCGAGGATCTCGTCCACCTTCGCGAGCGTCAGGTCCTCGTAGTAGTCGTCGTTCACCTGCATCGCGGGCGCGGTCCCGCACGCGGCGAGGCACTGCACGCCCTCGAGGCTGAACGTCCGGTCCTCGGTCATCTCGCCCGGGCCGATCCCGAGGCGGCGCTCCAGGTGCTCGACGATCCCGTCCGCGCCCCGCAGGTGGCACGCCACGTTCACGCAGACCTGGACGTGGAACCGCCCGAGCGGCCGCTTCGGGAGCATCGTGTAGAAGGTCGCCGTGGTCAGCACGTACGCCTCGGGCAGGCCGAGGCGGCCCGCCACGTACTCCATGACCTCGCGGGAGAGGAAGCCGAATTCGCGGCTCGCCAGGTGCAGCACCGGGATCAGCGCGGCGCGCCTGTCGGGGTAGCGCCCGAGAAGCTTCTTCAGCCTCGCCTCGCCCTCGGTCGAGAAAGCCGGCGCCATGTGTTCTCCCGCGCGTGAAGCGCCCCTGCCCCTGCGTTCCGCAGGCGGCTACTTCCTATCGGAGTTGTCGGGTACTGTCAAACGGCGCATGGGTACAACGGCGCATGGGGACTGCGCCGGGCGGCAGCCTCGCCGTCTCCGGCGCGGCAGCTCGGCGGCGTCCCCGCCGCGGTGTTCTACAATAGCGCCGCGAGGTGGTTGATGACGGACGAACTGGTCCAACGATGCCGCGACCTGGCCCGCGACGACGCCAGCGGCGCGACCGCGCTGACGCTCGCCGCGGCCGACGTCCTGCTGGACGCGATCGAGGCCGGCCGGGCAGGCGAGATCGCCGAGCGGATCGCCGCGGCGAAACCGGCGATGGCGTCGCTGCTGAACCTCGGGATCGCGGCGCTGAACGCATACGACCCCCGGCAGGCGCGCGAGCAGGTCGAGCGGTTCAGGGACACGCTGGCGTCCGCCCCCGCCAGGGCCGGGGAGAACGCCGCGGAGTGGATCCGGGCGATGAAGGACCGCTGCCGCGTCGTCACGATCAGCGCGTCCGCGGCGGTCGAGGCGACCGTGCGAGACCTGCACCGGACCGGGACGCTCACCGGCCTGACGGCCGGCGAGTCGCAGCCGCGGCGCGAGGGGCGCGACATGGCCATGCGCGTCCGCTCGGACCTCCCCGGACTCGACGTGAAGATCGCCTACGACGCCTCGCTGCCCGGCCTGATGCGGCCGGACTGCGTGGTCCTCTTCGGGGCCGACGCCGTCACCGAGGGGGCCGTCTACAACAAGGCCGGCAGCCTGATGCTCGCGGTGGTCGCCACCGCGTGGGACCTGCCCGTCCTCTCGGTCACCACCACGCACAAGGTCGTCCCCCCCGACGGCCGCCGGCGGTTCGCCGCGGGCGAGCGGGAGATGCTCGCGCGCGCCGAGGACCGGGCCCGCGCCCCGGAGGACCCGCTGTACGACCTGCCGTTCGAGGCGGTGTCCCGGGACCTGCTGACCGCGGTGATCACGGAGGACGGGCCGCTCCCCGGTCCCGTCAGGAAGGCGTGAGCCCCCTCGGGCAGGCGTGAGTCCGGTCAGGAAGGCGCGAGGGCGGCCAGGAGCGCGCAGGCCGCGTCGTGCAGCCGGGCCAGCGCCGCGTCCGCGTCCGGGGCCGCCGTCTCGAGGTGTACGAACATCCGGCGCTCCCCGCCGAAGCCCTTCGGGTCCGGCTTGAAGTGCACGTCCGGGAAGGCCGGCTGCGTCGCGCGGATCGCCGCCGCGAGCGTTGACTCGTCCCGCGATCCCGCCTCGATCGTGTGCCGCACCATCGCCGTCGTCGCGAGCGCGCGAACCGCCGGCAGCACCGACGCCGAAGCCATCGCGCGCATCTCCGCGGGCACGCCGGGCAGGCAGAACACCCGCATGCGTCCGGCCGCGAGGTCGATGCCGGGGGCGGTGCCGACCGGGTTCGGGACGACCCGCGATCCGCGCGGCAGCGACGCCATCTTGGCGCGGTCCGGCGTCAGCGACGGGTCCGCGATCCGGCCGGCGGCGTGCAGCGCCGCGTAGCGCTCGCGCACGTGGTCGAGCGCGGCCGGGTCGGGCAGCCACGGGCGCCGGAGGCCCATCGCGACCCCGCGCAGGGTCATGTCGTCCGGCGTCGGGCCGAGGCCGCCCGTGGTGATCAGGACGGCAGCCCGGTCGGCCGCGGCACGCCGGACCTCGCGCGCGATGGCGCGAAGCTCGTCGTCCACGGCCGAGACGCGGGTCACGCGCACCCCGGCCTCGAACAGCCGGGCGGCGAGCCACTGCGAGTTGGTGTCGAGCACCCGCCCGGTCAGCATCTCGCGCCCCACGGGCAGGATCACGACGTCCCGTTCCACCATTCGACAATCTTCCTCACGTCCCGTCCCTTCTGCTAGGATACCCCAATGAGGCTCGCAATCCTCTCGGACATCCACGCGAACCTGGAGGCGCTCGAGGCCGCGCTGAGGCAGGTCGACCGCGAGGGCGTCGACCGGATCGTCTGCCTGGGGGACGTCGTCGGGTACGGCGCCAGCCCCGACGAGTGCTGCTCGCTGGTCCGCGAGCGCAGCGGCTTCTGCCTGCTCGGCAATCACGACGCCGCGGTCACCGGGGCCATGGACGAGGCGTACTACTACGACTCGGCGCGCGCCGCGCTGCGCTGGACGCGCGAGCACATCTCCGAAGGGAACTACCAGTGGCTGTACGGGCTTCCGTACTCCCACCACGACGGCGACATCGGGTTCTTCCACTCCGCGCCGATCATGCCGTCGGGCTTCTTCTACGTGGTCCAGACGTCCGAGGCGCAGACCCACACGCAGGTCTTCGACCGCCTGAAGTCGCTGAACTTCATCGGCCACGCCCACATGACGACCGTGTTCAGCATCGGGCCGAAGAAGGTGCGCGCGGTCGAGGCCAAGTACGTGGCGGCGCGCGAGGACGCGAAGTTCATCATCAACGTGGGCAGCGTCGGTCAGCCCCGCGACCGGGACCCCCGCGCCTGCTTCGCGATCTGGGACTCCGGCGAGGACCACATGGAGCACGTGCGGGTCGAGTACGACATCGAGACCGCCGCGGCCAAGATCCTCGCGGCCGGCCTGGACGAGAAGTTCGCAAAGCGGCTCTACATGGGAGTCTGAGGGCCCACCCCCACCCCCCGGATCACCGCCAGCACGTGCTCGATCTCCTCGCGCGTCGTGAACCTCCCGATCCCGAACCGAAGCGTCCTCCTGCACTCGGCAGGCGCGAGCCCCATCGCGGTCAGCACGTGCGACGGCTCGTTCGACTCGGTCGCGCACGCGCTGCCGAACGACGCGGCGACACCGCCCCGCGCGAGCGCCGACAGCACCGTCTCGCCCGCGACACCGCCCAGGATCACGCTCGCGCACTGGGGGACGGTCGCGGCCGGATCGCCGTTCCTGCGCGAACCGGGGAACTTCGCCGCCAGCCCGCCGACCAGGACGTCGCACAGCTCCGCGATCCGCACCCGATCCGCCTCGAGCCGGGCCGCGGCAAGCGCCATCGCCCGTCCGAAGCCCGCGACCGCGGCCACGTTCGCGGTCCCCGGCCAGAGCCCCTCCTCCTGCCCCCCCCCGAAGAGGATCGGCTTCGGGCGGAACCCGCCCTTGGACCGGACGACGAGCGCCGCCGCGCCCTTGGGGCCGTATGCCTTGTGGCTCGACAGGGTCAGGAAGTCCGCGTCGCGGAACGCGTCGAGCGCGACCTTGCCGGGCGCCTGCGCGGCGTCGCAGTGCAGCAGCGCACCGGCCTCGTGCACCAGGCGCGCCGCCTCGCGGACCGGCTGGACCGTGCCCACCTCGTTGTTCACCGCGATCAGCGCGACCAGGACCGTGTCCGGCCGCATCCGCCGCCGGACATCGTCCGGGTCCACGACCCCGCCGGGCCCGCAGGGGACCTCCTCGACCTCGAACCCGCGCAGCGCAAGCTCGCGCGCCGGCTCCAGCACGGACGGGTGCTCGATCGCGGACACCAGCACGTGCCGCCCGCGCCGCTCCCGGCCGGTCGCCCCGCCGATCACGCCCCC
>VGRB01000111.1 GCA_016875475.1 Deltaproteobacteria bacterium | reverse complement strand
GCGCAAGAGGCGTTGGAGAGGCTCCCGGAGGGCCCGCCCGGGCCGCGACCGGCGGGCGCCGGCCGGATCGAGGTGGTGGCGAGCGTCGAGGGCGCGTCGGTCCGGATCGACGACCGGGCCGCCGGGACCGCGCCGCTCGCGCCCGTCGAGGCCGCGCCGGGCAGGCATTCGGTGACCGTGACGCGAGAGGGCTACGCGGGCTTCTTCACCACCGTCGTGGTGGCGCCCGGGGAGACCGCGCGGGTGGACGCGGTGCTCCAGCGGTCGGGCCCCGGGCGCGACCCCGCGCCCCCCCGGGACGCGACGCCCCACCGGACGCCGGGCCGCGGCCGGCCCGAGCCTGGGAAGGCGCCCCCGCCCGCGGCTGCCGGCGTGATAGCGACCGTGCCTCCGGCCCCCGACCTGCCGGCGGCGGTCCGCGGCGCCGAGACCCTGCCCGCCGGCCGCGCCGCGTTCTATCTCGACGCGGGCTACCCGTCGCTCGGCCTCGGGTTCCACGCCCGCGCCCGCGAGGGGCTCGACGTCGTGCCTCACGCGGACTTCCACTACGCGCGGGACGTGACCGCGCCCTTCCTGGGGGCAGGCGCGGGCGTACGGCTGAAGCTCCGGCTCGTGTCGGCCCGCGGGTTCGCCCTGGCCGCGGTCCTGGACCCCGCGCTCACCTGCATGTTCGATGAGGGCGTAAAGGCCGTGATCCTGCGCGTGATCGCGCCGTGGCTCGTGGCGTCCTACCGGTTCTTCACCGCAGGCGTGACCCTGTACGGCGGGCTGAAGTCGCCGATCGAGTTCGTCGTCCATCCGTCGTTCGTCGCCCTGCTGCCGGTGGTCGGCCAGGTGGGCGTCGAGGTGGCGCTTTCCGGGACCATGAGCGTCGCGCTGGAGGCGGACATGGGAGCGGAGTGGGTCGCGGCGCCGGACCGGGCGACGACGAAGGCCCTGGCGCCGGCGGGGCGGTTCGGGTTCGCGGTGAGGTTCTGATGGATGGGGGCGGATGAGGAGGCTCTTCCCGCAGCCGTGGCTCGTGGACCTCGCGGCGACGTGGGGCTCCGCTTCCGCGACGAGACGAATATCTACGTCTGCGCGGGCTGCGTCAGCGACGCGGTCCGGTGGTTCGTGCCGCTCCGCGCCGGCGACCTCGCGCCGGCGGGCGAGCCGGTCAGCTTCGCGTCCACCGCTGGCGGCGGCGTCGGGAGGCTCTCGGCCGTCCGGATCGGCGACGAGTTCCTGGCCTACGCCCCGATCGAGTTACACGCCTGGTCCGCGCCGGCCCTGATCGCGTGGAGATGCGAGTAGTCCCCGTCTCGGCGCACGCCGTCGCGGAGTGCTATCATCCGCCCCGGTCGCGACGGAGGGCGGCATGCCGACGGGAGCCGAAAGCGCATACGGAATCAACGTCTTCGAGCAGGTGGTCCAGTCGCGCGGGATGGTGCTCGCGGTGCTGGTCCTCCTGATCGTGATGTCCGTGGTGTCGTGGTTCGTCATCGGGTTCAAGGCGTACGCGTTCCGGCGCGTGCGTCGCGAGACCCAGTCGTTCATCGAGACGTTCTGGCGGTCGGACAGCCTGGACGCGGTCTGGGGCGCGAGCGAGGGCGTGCCGCACTGTCCGGTCGCCCGGGTGTTCCGTGCGGCCTACGCGGAGCTTTCCCGCGTCAAGGGAGGGACCGCGACGAACCCCGCCACGGTCGCGGGCAGCTACGGGTTCGAGAACATCGAGCGGGCGCTGCGGCGCGCCGGCCAGGACGAGACGACGCGCCTCGAGCGGATGGTCCCGTTCCTCGCGACCACGGGGTCGGCGGCGCCGTTCATCGGGCTGTTCGGCACCGTCTGGGGGATCATGAACGCGTTCGCGTACATCTCGCCGGACCGGCCGATCCTGGAGACGGTCACGCCGCACATCGCGCAGGCGCTGGTGGCCACGGCCATCGGGCTGCTCGCGGCCATCCCCGCGGTCATGGCGTTCAACTGGTTCAACAGCCGGATCCGGGTGTTCCATGTGGAGATGGAGAACTTCTCGATCGACTTCCTGAACATCCTGAAACGGCACTTCTTCAGGGAATGATCGCGCCCCGTCCCGGGTAGTTGGGGCGTGCGAGGAGTCTCGCCGATGGCCATGTCGGACCCCGGCCGGAAGGGCTTGCTGGCCGACATCAACGTGACGCCGCTCGTGGACGTCATGCTGGTGCTGCTGATCATCTTCATGATCTCGTCGTCCATCGAGACCATGCAGGTGCAGCAGGAGAAGCAGCGGATCCAGCAGACGATCAAGCCCGAGGACCGGCTCGACCAGAAGGTCCCGGTGAACCTGCCGCGCACCGACGCGGAGCCGGTGAACCTGTCCGAGGAGCGCAAGGTCGTCCTGACGATCAACGAGACCGCGGAGTTCTACGTCGGGGACGCGCTCGTGATGAAGTGCCTGGACGTTGCGCCCGCGCTGAAGCCCGCGATCCAGAAGCGCAAGGCGTGGGGACGCGAGGAGGACACTCACCTGAAGAAGTGCCTGGACGTGCTCGCGGCGAAGCTCGGCGCGAACGAGAAGCTGAAGCAGGACAAGGAGATGTACCTGCGGGCGGACGAGTCGCTGCCGTACGGGCTGGCGCTGAAGGTGATGGCCGAGATCCGCCGGAACGGCGTCGCCAAGTTCGGGCTGGTGGCCGAGCCGGAGCCGATGTAGGCGGGCACGGGCCCGGGGAGCGGGCTCGGGCCGGGGCTCGGGTACGGGTACGGGTACGGGAGAGCGGCCGGTGGATCCGGAGCGCAAGACCGTTTGGTTTGCAGCCGGGCTGACGCTCGCGGTGCACACGGCGCTCGCGCTCGTGCTCGCGACCGCGTCGGGCGCGCCGGACCTGGAGGCGACCCGGTTCGGCTTCGGCCGCCGGCTGTGCGAGGGGGTGCGCTGCGCGGAGAAGCCGATCCGGTCCGATCGCCGGGGGACCGACGAGGGGCCGGTCGCGGACCTCGGCATCATCGAGGCGACCGTGATACCGGTGCTCGGGCATGCCGAGCCGAAGCCGGGCGAGCTGCCGAAGCTCGTCAAGTACGAGCAGCCCGAGAAGATCGAGGAGGCGGTCAACGTCTCGCGGGAGAACCCGACCCCGGCGGAGGTCCCGAACAAGGCGGACCGGGCGAAGAAGGCCGAGACCGATCGTTCCAGGAGCGGCGGGCTCGCGTCGCTGCTCGGCGCCCCCGAAGACGACGACCCGCGCAAGCGCCCGACCGCGCTCGACAAGATCGTGGGCCAGCGGGACGGCAGCGTCTACGGGTCCGGCACCCAGTGGACCCAGGGCAACGTCTACGGCGGCAAGGTCGCGCTCGCGATCAGGCAGCAGTTCACGGTCCCGCCGTACCTGTCCGACGCGGACCTGCGGAAGCTGCGCGTGCGCATCCGCATCACGAAGCTGTCCGAGTCGGGCGAGGTCCAGGGGTTCGACCTGGTCGAACGCTCGTCGGACAACGGCTTCAACAGCGCGGCGATGCAGGCGATCAAGCGCTTCGTGTCCAGGGAGGGCGGGACCGCGCGCCTGCCCTCGCCGGATGCCGCGACCCTGTCGTACATCAACCGGGCCGGCATGGTCATCGACCTCGACGGCGCGCTGTTCAGGAGGTAGCCCCGGACGTGCGCGTCGCGGTCCTCGCACCAGTTCTCGCCTGCGCCCTCGGGTCGCTCCTGCCCCCACTCGCGGCGGTCGCGAGCCCCCTGCCCGCGGGGTTCCCCACGCCCTACCCCGACGATCCCCGCTGCGGGCGGTTCGGCTGGGACCGGCGCGAGCGCATGCCCCGGATCCCGGTCGCCTGGCCGCAGGTGCGCGACACGAGCCCCCGCGGGGACTCGACCGAGGCCGCGGAGACGCTCGCCCGCACGCTGGCCTCGGACCTCGACCTGACGGGCGTGTTCCAGGTGAACGACGAGACCGCGGTCCCGAGGGGACCGTGGCTCTGGGACTCCGACACGGCGTTCGACTGGATCGGCTGGCGCGAGGCGGGGGCGTGGATGGTGCTCACGGCCGAGGTCTCGCCCGCGAAGGGCGGGACCGTCCGCGCACGCATCGACTGCCGCCTGACCGAGGAGGCGGATTCGCTCGTCCTGGGCGCGGCCGAGGCCGTGGTCACGCCGGACCGGGTCGTCACGTTCGCGCACCGGTACGTGAACGCGCTGCTGAAGTGCGTCACCGGGGTCCCCGGCGCGTTCGGGACGCGCATCGCCTACGCGCGCCGGCCCGCGGCCGGGCAGCCCAAGGAGATATGGCTGGTCGAGTTCGGCTCGCGCGAGCAGTTCCAGTGGAGTCGCGACGGGGTGATCGCGATGCTCCCCGCCTGGGCGCCGGGCGGCGCGGTCGCGTGGACCGGGTACCGGAGCGGCGACCCGGACGTCTACCTGTCCCCGTGCGGGGCCTGCCGCGCGAGCGTGCCCGGCGGCGGTCCCGGGATCCTGTCCGCGCGCCAGGGGCTCGACAGCGGGATCGCGTTCTCCCCGGACGGGACCTTCGCCGCGCTGACGCTGGTCACGGACGGCAACCCGGACGTCTGGCTGATCGACGGCCGCACCGGCGAGGAGGTGGCCCGGCTGACCGACTCGCCCGCGATCGACACGAGCCCGTGCTGGTCGCCCGACGGCCGCAGGATCGCGTTCGTGTCGGACCGCGACGGCGGCCCGCAGGTCTGGGTCATGGAGTCGGACGGCCGCGACCAGCGCGCGCTGCCCCTGCCGGGCTCGTACAACACGAGCCCCGACTGGTCGCCCGACGGCGCCGAGATCGCCTACCAGGCGCGCGGCGAGGGGTCGCCGTTCTCGATCTGGACGGTCGAGGTCGCGACCGGGTCGCTCCGCCGCCTGACCGCGGGCCCGTGGGAGGACGAGGAGCCGTCCTGGTCCCCCGACGGCCGCCTGATCGCGTTCACGTCCAACCGTCGCGGGGGCCACAAGCTCCTCTACGTCATCGCGCGCGACGGCACCGGCGCGAAGGCTCTGTTCACCGGCGGCGGGGACTACTACACGCCCGCGTGGGAGCGCACCTTCGCGCCCCCTGGATGAGGTCCCTCGATGCACGACGTCGTGGTGGTCGGCGGGGGGCACGCCGGGGTCGAGGCCGCGCTCGCGGCTTCGCGCCTGGGGGCGACCGTCGCGCTGGTCACGCGGTCCGCTGCCGCGATCGGCCGCATGTCCTGCAACCCCGCGATCGGCGGCATCGGGAAGGGGCACCTGGTGCGCGAGGTCGATGCGCTCGGCGGCGCCATGGGCCTGCTCGCGGACGCGACCGCGATCCAGTACCGCACCCTGAACGCGACGCGCGGCCCCGCGGTGCGCGCGACCCGCGCCCAGTGCGACCGGGCCCGCTACGAGGCCGCGGCGCGGGCGCTCGTCGGCGCCGCGCCCGGCGTGTCCGTGGTCGAGGGCGAGGCCGCGGACCTGATCGTGCGCGACCGGGACGCGATCGGCGGCGCCAGGCTGGCGGACGGCCGCGAGGTGGAGGCCCGCGCGGTCGTGCTCGGCTGCGGGACGTTCCTCGACGCGGTGCTGCACTTCGGGGACGAGCGACGGCCGGGCGGACGGGTGGACGAGCCGCCGAGCCGCGGGCTGTCCGACGCGCTCCGGCGCCTCGGCCTCCAGGTCGGCCGCCTGAAGACCGGGACGCCGCCGCGGATCCTGGCGGAATCCGTGGACTTCGACGCGATGGAGCCACAGGAGAGCGACCCGGCGGCCGGGCCGTTCTCGCTCTGGCCGCCGCTCGCGGACGCGCCCCTGCCGCGCCGCGCCTGCCACGTGACGTGGACGACCGCGGCCACGCACGACGTGATCCGCGCGAACCTGCACCGCGCGCCCCTGTTCACGGGCCGCATCCTGGGCCGCGGCCCGCGCTACTGCCCGTCCATCGAGGACAAGGTCGTCCGCTTCTCGCACCACGAGCGGCACCAGGTCTTCGTGGAGCCCGAGGGCCTGGACTCGCCCGAGGTCTACCCGAACGGCCTGTCCACGAGCCTGCCGGAGGACGTGCAGGTCGAGTACGTGCGCACGATCCCGGGGCTCTCCCGCGCGGTCCTGACGCGGCCGGGCTACGCGGTCGAGTACGACTTCGCGGACCCGCGCGAGGTCGGCCCGGACCTGCGCGTCCACCGCGCGCCGGGGCTGTACCTCGCGGGCCAGGTGCTCGGGACGACCGGCTACGAGGAGGCGGCGGCGCTCGGGCTCCTTGCCGGCGCGAACGCGGCCCTGGCGGCGACCGGCCGGCCGCCGCTCACCGTGACCCGCGCCGACGGCTACCTCGGGGTGATGGCGGACGACCTGGTGACGCGCGGGGCGACCGAGCCGTACCGGATGTTCACGTCACGCGCCGAGTTCCGGCTGTCGCTCCGCGAGGACAACGCGCACGACCGCCTCTGTCCGGCCGCCGCGCGCGCCGGGCTGCTGGACGCCGCGCGCACCCGGGCGTTCGAGGCCCGGTCGCGGCGCATCGCCGCGGCCGCGACCGCCCTCGCCGCGGTGCGCGCCGCGGACGGCCGCACGCTCCTGGAGCGGCTGCGCCGGCCCGACCTCGATCCCGCGAGCGTGCTCGACGCGGTGCCGGAGGCCGCGGCGCTGCGGCCCGAGGAGCGGACCGCGGTCGTGATCCGCACGCGGTACGAGGGATACATCGCGCGGGAGCGGCTGGAGGTCGAGCGTTTCGCCAGGGCGGAGGGGCTCCGGCTCCCGCCCGATCTCGACTACGCCGCGATCCCGGCGCTCTCGAACGAGGTCCGCGAGCGCCTCGCCCGCGCACGGCCCGCCACCTTGGGTCTCGCGTCGCGCATGGAGGGCGTCACGCCCGCGGCCGTGGCTGCGCTGATCGTGGCCATCCGGTCGTGATTCCGCAGTCTCCAGGTCGGCGCGGACGCCCGGTGGATCGACACGACCACGGGCCGGACCTGGCGCCGGCGCGGCGTCAACAAGGTCCGCCGCCGGGTCAGCGTCTCCCGCCCCGCGCCGCGTCGCGAGCCGCCCTCCACGCCGCGAGCCGCTCCCGGATGGTGCGCTCGTACCCGGCGTCCGCCGGCTCGTACCACACCGACCCGACCAGCCCGTCCGGCAGGTAGTCGTCGCCGGAGAAGTGCCCCTCGAACTCGTGCGGGTACCGGTATCCCTGGCCGTAGCCCAGGTCGCCCATGCCCTTGGCGGGCGCGTTCCGGACGTGGAGGGGGACCTCGAGCGAGCCGGTCTCCCTGACCGCGGCGCGCGCGGCGTTCAGGGCGGCGTAGGATGCGTTCGACTTGGGCGCGGTCGCGAGGTAGGTCACGGCCTGCGCGATCGGGATGGCGGCCTCGGGCATGCCGAGGTACTCGAATGCGTCCTTGGCCGCGACCGCGACCTGGAGCGCGCGCGGGTCCGCGTTCCCGACGTCCTCGGCGGCGAAGATGATCATCCGCCGGCACAGGAACGCCGGGTCCTCGCCGCCTTCCATCATCCGGACCGCGTAGTACGTCGCCGCGTCCGGGTCCGACCCGCGCATGCTCTTGATGAAGGCCGAGACGACGTTGTAGTGCTCCTCGTAGGCCCGGTCGTACCGGAGCGTCGGCCCGCTCGCCGCGGCCTCCAGCACGGCCCGGTCGATCACCGCGACCCCGCGGCGCCGCGCATGGTCGGCCGCGGCCTCGACCAGGTTCAGCATCCGGCGGCCGTCCCCGTCCGCCGCCCGCGCGATCGCCCTCAGGACCTCGTCGTCCGCGCCGATGCCCCGCTCGCCGAGGCCGCGCTCGGGGTCCGCCAGCGCGCGCCGACCGAGGTCCGCGAGCGCGGACTCGGACAGCGGCACCAGCCGGGCCACGCGGCAGCGCGACAGCAGGGGCGACGTGACCTCGAAGAACGGGTTCTCGGTCGTGGCGCCGATCAGCGTGATCGTGCCCGCCTCCACGTGGGGCAGGAACGCGTCCTGCTGCGCCTTGTTGAACCGGTGGATCTCGTCCACGAACAGGATCGTCTTGCGGCCGTCGCGCCGCCAGAGCCCGACCGCCTCCGCGACGACCTCGCGGACCTCCTTCACCCCGGACAGCACGGCCGAGAACGGCACGAACCGCGCCCGCGTCAGCCCTGCGATGACGCGCGCCAGCGAGGTCTTGCCGCACCCCGGCGGCCCCCAGAGGATGAGCGACGGCAGCTCGTCCTGCTCGATCGCGGCCCGGAGGAAACCCCCCGGCCCGAGCGCCTCCGACTGCCCGACCAGCTCGTCCAGCGTGCGCGGGCGCAGGCGCTCCGCGAGCGGCTCGCGGCCGGACGGCGCAGGCTCCCTGGCGCGCGCTTCCGGGGCGGGCGCGGCGGCGCGCGCTCCCGCGCCGGGTTCCGGTGTTGAAGTCGCGGTCGATGCCGGGCGTCGCGGCACGTCGAAGAGGTCCGGGTCCTTCATCGCGGTCCCCGCGTCACACGCGGCGGATCATCGGGCCGTCCGGGGCGGTTTTCAACCGTGCCCCGGGCGCCTCAGGGCACCGGGAGCCGGCAGGTGCCGAACGCGTCGTGGCAGAGCCCGGCCACGCAGTGCGCATCCGGCTGGCCGCAGTCGAGGTCGTGCTGGCAGCCGCGACGCATGCACGGCGTGGGACCGCGGCGGCCGACGAGCGGGCACTCGAACAGCGGCGGACAGTCGCCGTCCACCTCGCACGTGTCCGGCTTGCAGTGGCCGGCCTCGCAGTGCTCCGCCATGCCGCACGCCGTTTCCGCCCCGCAGGCCGGGACGCAGACGAAGGCGGCCTCGCACAGGCACATCACCGGGGGCTCCGTCCACTCGCAGACCGTTCCCGCGTCACAGTCGCCATCCTTCACGCAGGCCTGCGGCCAGCCCGTCTCGGGGTGGTTGCAGATCCCGCAGGCCATGGGCTCGCCCGGCGGCAGGCAGGACGCCGCGTCGGTGCAATCGGCGTGCGTGCGGCAGGATCCCTCGGGCGGCGGCTCGTCCGGGCAGCCCGGGATCATGCAGGCGTCCGTGTAGTAGCACCCCCACCCGCCCCCGCCCCCGGCCCCGCCATGGCACTCGCAGACGAGCGACGGGTGGCACTTGCCGCAGCAGCACTCCTGGCCGTACTCGCAGTGGAGCCCCGCCTCGCAGGTCGGTGGCGCGCCGATCGGCGCAGTCGCCGGGCACTTCGGGTCGAGCGTTTCGGACGCCTCCGTCGCGTCCTGGGCGTCCGGGTGAGGCAAGTCCAGCGGATCGGGGATCCCGGTCACGTCCTCCGTGCCGGTCGGATCCTCGGTGCCGCCCACGTCCTCCGCGGCGGACACGTCCGCACCCCCCTCGTCCGCGTGCGCGACGTCGCCGGGGCCCGGGTCGGGGCTCGCCGAGTCCGGGGCGATCTCGGTCGCTGCATCGGGGGAGATCGCGTCCCCGTCGTCACCCGCCTCCACGCACCCCGCGATCAGCGCCGCGAGCGCCGCGAACAGCGCCGCCGCCGGAACGTACCTGGCCATGACTCACCCCTTCGTTCGAAACCCGAGCCGGATTGTACCGGTTTGCCGCAGCGCACTGCGCACGGCTTGCCACCCTGCCCGCCGCCCCGCGCCCGCCGCCCCGCGCCCGCCGCCCCGCGTTGCGGGGCGCGGGCCACCCCCCTTGCGCGGGCGCCTTGCGGCCGCCGAGCGATCCGCGCTTCACCGCGGCGGGCGATCCGCGCTTCGGCGCGGATCGCTCCCTGCGGGCGGCAGGGCCCCCACCCGCGCGACGAGCGTATCACGCGCCTGCGACAATCCGGCTACGATCGGAGGGCTGGGCCTCGCACCAGACGCGAGGGGCCGGAGGGTCGACGTGGTCCGGGTCCGAACGGTGTTCCTCGCGTCGTTCGCGCTGCTCTGGACCCTGTCCGCGCGCGTCGGGCCGTCGCTCGACGGCGGCGCGATGCACGACGTCGCCCGCAACCTCGCGGTCCACGGGCAGCTCCACGCTGACCGCGAGATCCCGGGCTACACGGTGCCCGGGGCGGACGGACGGCCGCAGATCAAGTACCCGCTGGCGTGGTCCCTCCTCGAGGTCCCCGGCGTCGCGATCGGTCGGCTCGTCGAGACGGCCGGGCTGCCGCTCGCGGACGGCGACCTGCTGGGCCGGCTGGTCCGGGGGCTGACCCCGGCGGCGGTCGGCGCGGCCGGGATCGCGCTGCTCCTGCTCGCGCTCCTTCGGGCGGGGGCCGCGCCGAGGGCGGCCCTGGTCGCCTCGCTCGCCTTCCACCTGGCCACGGTCGCGCTGCCGTACCTGAGGTCGCACTACTCCGAGGTCGTGCAGGTCGCGGCCACGGACCTCGGGCTGTTCGCGGTGGCGTCCCTCGCGGCGCGTCCGAGCGCCATGGCGGCGGTCGGGACGGGACTCGCCGCCGGGTTGCTGCTGCTGATCAAGCCCGCCCTGTTCCCGGTGACCCTCGGGCTCGCCGCGGGCGGGGCGTTCGCGGTCCGGGCGGCGTCCGGCAGGGGCCGCCTCATCGCGTTGGCCGGGGCCGGCGGGGCGGTCGCCGTCGCGGCCATGGTCGTCGAGAACCTCGTCCGGTTCGGGACGCCGTTCCTGGGCGACTACGGGTACTTCCCGATCCCGCAGCGGATAGAGTGGCCGCAGGCGGGTCGCGCATTCGGGCTGCTGCTCGGGTCGGGGATCGGCCTGCTCTGGTACGCCCCGGTCGCGGTCCTGGCGATCGCCGGGGCGCGGCGTGCGGTGCGGCACCCGCTCGGGGTGGCGGCGGCGGTGTCGGCGGGGGGGCTCGTGCTGCTGTACTCGGCCTACACCGGCTGGCACGGCGCGGAGCAGTGGGGGCCGCGCTACCTCGTCCCGATCGTGGGGCCCCTGGCCGTGCTCGCCGCCCCGGCGCTCGAGTCGGCGTCGCGGCTGCGGAAGACGGTCGTGGCGGGCCTGGTGGCGGCCGGGCTGTGGGTGAACGTCCCGGGCGCGCTGGTCCACTACCTGGACTTCTACGCGGTGCTCCCGTACCGGCCCTACTGGCACGAGCCTCTGGACGAGAAGGGGCATGTCACGGTCCCGGTCGCGCGCGACAACCTGTACCTGCCGCACTTCGTCCCGGCCTTCTCGCCGATCCGCGGCCACCGCTGGCTGCTCGGCCACGCGCTCTCGGGCGACCCCGACCTCGCCGCGGACTGCCCGTGGCGGGAGCAGGTCGTGGACCGGCCCGCGATACGCTCGGCCGACGTCGCGCCCCGGGTGGACCTGTGGTTCGTGCCCGAGCCCGGGTGGCCGGATTCGACGCGGGCCCAGGCGTGGGTCCTGCTGGGCGTGCTCGCGCTCGCGACGGCGGCGGCGTGGGTGGACATGATGGTGCTCTACCGCCGCCCGCCCGGCCCATCCCATCGCGGGCGGGCCGCGGGCGGAGGCAACGCCCGCGGCCCGAGGGCGGGCGGCGGCAGCCCCCTCGCGGGCGGCCGGTCCTGAGGAATCCCCTCATGATCGGCAGCCGAAAGGAGTCGGGGAGTTGCGTGCGCGGTGGGCGCCGGGCCAGCGGGCCTCACATCTGGCCCGCGGCCCGGTGCGCCCGGTTTGCGGGGATACCTCAGCGGCCGGTCGGTTTGACACTCCCGGGGGCCGTCGCTATCCTGCCCGGCGGCCGTAGAGGAAGCCGGAGGATCCATGGCCCTGAAGGTCTTCAACACGCTGTCGCGCGCGAAGGAGGACTTCGAGCCGCTGATCCCCGGCAAGGTCCGGATGTACGTCTGCGGCGTCACGGTCTACGACTACTGCCACATCGGCCACGCGCGGGCGTACGTGGCGTTCGACGTGGTGCAGCGGTTCCTGCGGTGGCGCGGCTTCGACGTCACGTACGTGCGCAACTTCACGGACGTTGACGACAAGATCATCCGCCGCGCGAACGAGGTGGGCGTCGGCGTGACCGAGCTGACGGACAGGTTCATCGCCGCGTTCCACGAGGACATGGAGGCGCTCGGCGTCGCGACGGCGGACGTGGAGCCGCGGGTCACGGGGCACATCCCGCAGATCATCGCCACGATTCAGCGAATCCTGGACCGCGGGCATGCGTACGTCCTCGGGGGGGACGTCTATTTCGACATCCAGTCCTTCCCGGCCTACCTCGGCCTGTCGGGCCGCAAGCTGGACGACATGCAGGCCGGGGCCAGCGACCGCGTGGGCGAGAAGGCGACGCGGCACCCGATGTTTTTCGCCCTGTGGAAGGCAGCGAAGGAGGGCGAGCCGTACTGGGACAGCCCATGGGGTCGGGGCCGGCCGGGATGGCACATCGAGTGCTCGACCATGAGCGCGCTCTACCTCGGCGAGGTCTTCGACATCCACGGCGGCGGGATGGATCTCGTCTTCCCGCACCACGAGAACGAGCGGGCCCAGTCCTGGGCGGCGAGCGGGAGGGAGTTCGTCCGGTACTGGCTCCACAACGGCTTCGTGCAGGTGGACAAGGAGAAGATGTCGAAATCGCTCGGCAACTTCTTCACGATCCGGCAGGTGGTCGAGCGGTTCCATCCCGAATCGCTCCGCTACTTCCTGTTGACCACGCACTACCGCAGCCCCATCAACTTCAACGACGCCGCGATCGGCGAGGCCGAGAACCGCGTCGAGTACCTGTACGATGGGATCGCCGCGGCCAGGGCGGTGCTCGAGAAGGCGCCCGCGGAGCCGGACGCGGCCGAGCTGGCGGCGATCCGGGATCGGTTCGCGTCGGCCATGGACGACGACTTCAACACGGCGGCGGCGATCGCCGGCCTCGCCGAGGACGCGCGCGGGCTGAACGAGGCCGTCGCGATGAAGGGCAAGGACCCGCGGAAGTCCGTCCGGGTTGCCACTCTCGCACGCGCGATCCTCGATCAGGGAGCGGTGATGGGCCTGTGCCAGCGCGACCCAGCCGCGACGGTCGCAGAGATCCAGGCGCGCAAGCTGGCGCGCTCGGGGCTCGACCGCGCGGTCATCGATGCCCTTGTGGGCGAGCGGACCGCGGCCAGGGCGGCGCGCGATTTCGCGGCCGCCGACGGCGTGCGCGCGAAGCTGCTCGCGATGGGCGTCCAGGTGATGGACACGCCGGAAGGGACCCGCTGGAAGCTCGCATGACCGACGGTGCGCCCGCAATCCCGCAGCCGCTCGCAGCGCTCGTCGAAGCCGCGCGGTACCGCGACTACTTCGAGTGCCTCGGCGTCGGCCGGGAGGCGTCCACGACCGAGGTGCGCGACGCATACCGGCGCCGAGTCGAGGAACTGGACGCGTTCTCGCCGCTCGCGGGCCTGTCGGACGAGCTGGCCGACGCCATCGCGGACGCGAGGCAGGTGATCGAGGACGCCTTCGAGGTCCTGTCCGACCCGGACGCGCGGCTCGAGTACAGGAGGGCGCAGTAGGATGGCTGTGCTTCCGATCCGGGTCTTTCCCGACGAGGCCCTCCGCCGGAAGGCACGTCCCGTGGAGGTCGTGGACGACGAGATCCGCAAGGCGCTCGCGGACATGGCCGAGACGATGTACGGGAGCGCGGGCATCGGGCTCGCCGCACCGCAGGTGGCGATCTCCCGCCGGCTCGTCGTGATCGACGTCCCGGCCGACCCCGAGGCCGGCACGCCGGGGACCGGCCTCATCTACCTCGTGAACCCCGAGCCAA
>VGRB01000110.1 GCA_016875475.1 Deltaproteobacteria bacterium | reverse complement strand
CGGGCACGGGGCTTGCTTGGGGTGGTGGCGGGTACGAACACGGGTACCGGGACGGGATTCGGGGAGGAGGGGATCATGAGGATCGGACTCGGTCTGCTTGCTGCCTTGGCGCTCGCGGCGGGGGGGTGCGGAACGGACGGCGGGGGCGGAGGGGGCGACCCCGGCGGCGGGGACCTCGGCGGCGGCGACCCCGGCGCCGGCGATCCCGGCGGCGGCGATCCCGGCGGTGGCGATCCCGGCGGCGGCGACGTGCCGGAGCCGGGCGATCCGGGCCAGGCCGACTGGGGCGAGGTGGCCCTGTCCCCCGACGAGGCGTCGTTCGTGTCGTCCTACCTGATGGTCCTCGAGGAATCCGAGGACATGACGACGGAGGAGCTGTTCGCGAAGCACTACCAGGAGCGGCCGTACCTGGCTGGTGTCGGCGTGGACGCGCTCGCCGCCGGCGGAATGGACCTGATCGACGGCGCGCTCGTCCTGACCAAGGCGGAGAAGGACCGCGTCGCCGCGGACGGGTTCGCGGTGCTCGACCGCGTGCGGTTCGCGAACCACCCGCTCGGCTACCTCGACATCTACCAGAAGGACCTGCCGCTGCTCGTGACCGCGGACTCGATCCTGTTCGCGATCCACAAGTCGTACGACGAGATGCTGAAGCAGGTCGAGGAGAAGGCGCTGATCGCGGCGCTCGACGCGATGCTGGCCACGACGCACGGGCAGGTGGTGCTCGCGCCGTCCGGCGACGCGCTGCTCGCCGACGCCACGTGCGACGCGGACCTGCTGCTTGCGGTCGCGCGGTCGCTGCTCGCCGGGAAGCCGGTAGCGACCGTGTGCACGGCGAACGCGGCGAAGCGCGACGAGCTGATCGGGCTCGCGGACAAGCTCCAGCCGGTTGAAATCGAGCTGTTCGGGCGGCCGTACCCGTGCGTTCCCTGCAGCTACGACTTCTCGCAGTTCAAGCCGCGCGGGCACTACACCGAGACGGACGAGCTGAAGCGCTACTTCCGGTCGATGATCTGGCTCGGCCGGACGCAGCTCATGCCGACGCGGTTCCAGCGGGAGCTGGTCGCGAGCGGGCTGCTGCTCCAGTCGCTGGAGGCGGGCGGCGCGTACGAGGGGTGGAAGCAGTTCGACGCCGCGATCCGGGCGTTCGTCGGCAAGAGCGACAACCTGACGTTCGAGGGGCTCGAGGAGTTCCTGGACGACCAGGGCGCCGACGACCTCGCCCTGCGCGATCCCGTGAAGGGCCCGTCGCTGATGGCGGCGCTCGAGGCCGGGGGGTACGCGGACCAGAGGATCATGAGCCAGATCATGATGACCGACCCGACGTCCTCGTCGCCGACCGCGCTGCCGCCCGCGTTCGCGTTCCTCGGCCAGCGGTTCGTGATCGACAGCTACGTGTTCAACAACGTCACCTACGACCGGATCGTGTTCGAGGGCGCGAAGATCCATCGGTACATGCCGAGCCCGCTCGACCCGATGTTCGTGCTCGGGTTCCAGGAGGCGCTGCCGCTGCTGAAGGGCGAGCTGGACGGGTTCAGGTACGCCGGCAACCTGAACGCGCTCCGCTACCTCGTCGACTCCTACGACGCCGCGTTCTGGACCGAGAGCATGTACAACGTGTGGCTCGACGCGATCCGCGGGCTGGCCGCGGACACGACCGGCGCCGCGTACCCCCAGGCCGCCCGCACGAAGGCGTACGCCCTGAAGTCCATGCACGCGGGGCTCGCGAGCTGGGCCGAGCTGCGGCACGACACGATCCTCTACGTGAAGCAGTCATACACCGGCGAGGTCTGCGACTACCCCGACGCGTACGTGGAGCCGTTCCCGGAGTTCTACTCGAAGATCGCGGCGTTCGCGACCGTGTCCAGGGAGTTGTTCGAGTCGCTGTCCCTGCCGCTGCCCGACGGCTTCCGCGCCCAGGTCGCCGGGTACTTCGGCAGGTTGTCCGAGGCGGCCGGGACGCTCGCGGCGGTGGCCTCGGCACAGGCCGAGGGCGAGGCGCGCACGCCCGAGCAGACCGCGTTCCTGCGGTCGCTGGTGATGGAGGACAACATGTGCGGCGGGCCGCCGTTCACCGGGTGGTACCGCGACCTGTTCTTCGACGCGAGCGAGAGCACGTTCGAGTTCAAGCCCACGATCGCGGACGTCCACACCGACTCCAACTCGACCGACGTGCTCCACGTCGGGACCGGCTGGGCGAACCCGATGGTGTTCGTGGCCGACACGTCGTGCGGGGTCAAGGCGTACGTCGGCCCCGTGTCGTCCTACTTCGAGCACCGCGAGCCGGGGTTCGGCCGGCTGACCGACGAGGAGTGGATCGGGCGCGTCGAGAACGCGCCGCGGCCGGAGTGGACGGGCGCGTTCGTGGTGAAGTGAACCCGGCCCGTCACCTGCAAGTCCGGCGCCCCGCCGCGACCCGGCACTCCAGGCCGCGCTCCGGCGACGTGGAGCGCGCGACGTGTCGTGCGCCACGTGCCGCGCGCGACGTGCCGCGCCGAGACACGCGCGCGCGAAAGGGCTACAATCCTTCGCGGTCCACGGGGCAAGGAGGACGGCTTGGGGGGCCGAGGGGCATTGCCGCTCGCGGCGGCACTGGCGCTGCTGTGGTGCGGTCCGGCCGCGTGCGGCGGCGATGACGGGGCGGGCGGCGCGGACGCGCCGGGCGCGCCCGACGCGGTCGCGGGTGATGCGCCGGACGCGGCCGATCCGGGCGCCGCGGACGCGGCGGACGCCGGCGGCGACTTCACCGTGGAGGCGGCATCGGACGCGGGCGACGTCCCGGACGGCGACGAGGGGACACCCGAGACCGGTCCCGAGGGCGCCTTCGTTCGCGTGTCCCTGACCGCGACGGTCGGGATCAACGGCGTCTGGGGCACGGCCGACGCGGGCGTATGGGCGGTCGGCGACGACGGCCTCGCGCTGCGCTGGGACGGCGTGCAGCTCGTGCCGGTCCCCCCCCCGGTGACCGCGGACCTGCTCGCGGTGTCCGGCGACGGCGACACGGTCGTCGCGGTCGGCCGCGGCGGCACGGTGGTCCGGAAGCGCGGCACTGGCGCGTGGGAGGTCCTCCCGGGCCCCGGGACCGCCGACCTCCACGGCGTGGGAGTCGTGTCCCCCGACGAGCTGTGGGCGGTCGGGCCGGAAGGCCTCCTGGCGCACTGGAAGGGCGGCGCGTGGACCGTCGTGCCGACCGGGATCTCCGGCGACCTCAACGGGATCCACGCCTCCGCCGCCGGCGGCGTCTTCGCGGTCGGCGACCGCGGCACCCTGGTCGAGCAGAAGGGGAGCGCGTTCGTGGTCACGCCGATCGGGCCGTCGGACCGGACGCTCCGATCGATCTGGCGGTCCGCGGACGGCCGCATGTTCGCGGTCGGGAGCCGCGGCACCGTGCTCGCGACCGAGGGCATGGCGTGGAAGCTCCAGGTGACGAACGACGCGGCCGACCCGCCGCGCGACCTCTTCGCGGTCGGGGGCCTGTCCGCGAGCGAGGTCTTCGCGGTCGGCAGCGGCGGCGCGATCTTCCGGTACGACGGCAAGAAGTGGTCGCTGATGCCCGTCTCGGGCCCGTACAACGTGCTCGCGGACCTGCGCGCGGTCGGCGGCCACGCGGGCGCGGACGGCGCCGCGGTCGTGCTCGCGGCCGGGCCGGCGGGGCGCGGGCTGCGGCTGTCCGGGAAGTCGTGGGCGGACCAGGCGTTCGGCGTCACCGGGGACCTGTACGGCATCCGGGTGGCGGCGGACGGCGGGCTCGTCGCGGTCGGCGGCCGCGGGCTCGTGCTGCGGTGCACGCCCGAGGCGCGGTGCGGCGCGGTCCCGTCCGGCACGACCGCGGACCTCCTTGCCGTGTCGGGCGACTTCGCGGCCGGGGACGCGGGGACCCTGCTCCGCATCGGCGCGGAGGAGGCGGTCGCGATTCCGGCGCCGACCGCGGCGCGCCTGACCGACGTGTGGGCCGCCGGCCCGGGCGCGTGGGCGGTCTCCGAGGCCGGGGACGTGCTGTCCGTGGACGGCGCGGGCGCGAAGGCGGTCTCCGGGATCGCCGGCGAGCGCCTCCAGGCGGTGTGCGCGCCGGCGGGCGGAGCCGTGTTCGCGGCGGGCGAGGGCGGGGCGGTGTTCGTGAACGACGGCGGGGGCTTCCGCCGGATCGCGACCTGGACGCAGTCCGCGGTCCGCGACCTCTGGGGCGCCTCGTCGGACCGCGTCGTGGCGGTGGGCGACAACGGCGTCGTGCTCGACTGCGACCCCGACGGCTGCAAACTGCTGTCCGAGGATCCGTCCACGTTCCTGTACGGCCTGGGCGGCTGGGCGCCCGACCACCTCCTGGCGGTCGGATGGGGGGGGACGGTGGTCCGCGTCGGCGACGCGGGGGTGGAGCGGGTCGTGTCCGGCACGTCGCGTGTGCTGCGGGCGGCGGCGGGCAGGGCGCCCGGCCCGATCTGGGCGGTCGGGCTGGCCGGCACGCTGCTGGTGGAGCGGAAGTGATGGGGGGGGGCGGCGTGGTGGTCAGGTGGTCGCTGCTTCCGTGGTGCGTCGTCCCGATCCTGGCGTGCCTCGCGCTCGCCTGCGGGTCGTCGTCGCGCGGCGCGGACCCGGGCGGCGCGGACGTCGCCCCGGTCGAGGGGAACGCAGCCGAGGCGGGCGACGCCGAGGAGGGCGGCGAGCCGATCCCGGACGCGGAGCCCCTCGACGAGGCCCCGGGCGAAGGGAACCCGGACGGCGCGGACGGCGTCGCGGCGGATGCGCCCGCGGACGCCCCCGGGGACGCGCCCGCGGACGGCCCGGAGCCCCCGTCCGTGTGGGACGAGATCGGCCTCCCGTTCCCCAAGGACTTCATCTTCAAGTCGGTCTTCGGCGCGGGCGGCAAGGTCTATGCGGTCGGCGGCGGGCCGATCGCCTGGCGCCTCGACGCGAGCGGCTTCACCGACCTGCTCCCCCCTGCGGCCCCCCCGGTGTTCAACGGGGTGTGGGCCTCGGGCAGCGACGACCTGTGGGCGGTCGGCCTCGGCGGCGCGCGCGTCCACTGGGCCGGCGGCTGGGGCGGCGCGGGCTGCAAGGTCGACGCCGACTGCCCCGGCGGGAGCGACTGCGTCGCGGCCGCGTGCAAGGGGGGGACGTGCGGGCTCGACCCGAAGCCCGGCCCCGGCTGCTGCGGGTGGCCGTCCGTCGACGAGGACTTCGACGACGGCACGACCGGTCCGTTCGAGGTCGCGGACCTGTACCCGCCCGCGTCCGGCAACGGCGGCGTGGTCTGGCACGCGGTCGCGCACACCGACGCGATGACCGGGGCGGCGCGGTACACGAGCGCCCCCTACGCGCTCTACTTCGGGATCCCGGACAAGCCCTGCGTGTTCGACCCAGGCATGCTCTGTCCGGACTTCGACAACGGCAAGCAGGTCGGCGCGACGGCCACGACCGGGGCGATCGCGCTGCCCGCCGAGGCGGGGTCCGTGACGCTCTCGTTCCAGGTGCTCGTGGACGGCGAGGCGGGCGATTCGTACGACGCGCTGGAGGCGCGGGTCCTGCTCGCGGACGGCACCGCGGAGACGGTCTGGCGGAAGTCCGACGCCGGCGGCACCACGGACAAGCAGTTCGTCGCGGCCAAGGCCGACCTGACCGACTGGGCCGGCCGCACGGTGAGGCTCCAGTTCCGGTTCGACTCCGGCGACGCATACGTCAACTCCGGGGAGGGCGCGTGGATCGACGACGTCCTCCTCACCTCGACGTGCGGCGGCGCGCCGAAGCCGGTCGACCTGCCGACGCTCCACGCGGTGTCCGGCTCGGGCCCGGACCACATCGTGGCCGTGGGCGCGCAGGGGCTCGCGATGGCGTTCGACGGCAAGCAGTGGGCGACGTCGGGCATCTCGGGCCCTGCGGTGTTCCGCGGGATCTGCGTCGATCCGGACCTCGGCGTCTGGGCGGTCGGGCCGGGTGCGATGGCGGTGCGCGCGGGAGCGGACGGCGTGTTCGAGCGCATCCGCCTCCAGTCGCCGGCCGACCTGCTAGCGTGCGCGCGCGGCGTGGTCGCGGTCGGCAGGAAGGGCGCTGTCGTCATCGGGTCGGCGGACGCGGCGGAGGCGGTCGCGCCGCTCGGCGTGTCGGACGTCGAGGCCATCGACGTTCTGCCGAACGGGAGCGGCTGGGCGGTCGGCAGCGGCGGACTGGTCGCCGAGGTGAAGGCGGGGGGGCATCTGACGGCGTTGACGCCGCTCCAGGGCGGGCCGGGGCTGCACGGCGTGTGGACCGAGGGGCCGAAGTCCGCGTGGGCCGTGGGCGACGGCGGGATCGTGGCGCGGTTCAAGGGGCTGTTGTGGTCGACGCAGAAGATCCCGAACGCACCGAAGCTCCGCGCGGTCCACGGCATGGGGGACAAGGTGCTCGCGGTCGGGGACGACGGCGTGGCGTTCGTGCTCGACGGCGGGGAGTGGACCGCGGCGACGACCGGCGTCGAGGCGGGGCTCGCGGCCGTCCGGTTCACCGCGCCGGACGAGGCCTGGGCCGTCGGCGCGGGCGGCACGGTCCTGAAGTGGACCGGCGGCGCGTTCTCGGTCGTGGACGTGCCGACCAGCCGCAACCTCTGGGCTCTCGCGGTCGGTGCCGACGGGACGCTCTGGGTCGCCGGGGACGGCATCGTCGCGACCCTGACGGGCGGCAAGTGGACGCCGATGTTCTCGATGCTGGACGGCGACTTGCGGGCGGTACACGTCCTGGCCAAGGACGACGTGATCGCGGTCGGCAAGCTCGGGTCCGTCTTCCGCTTCGACGGGAGGAACTGGGCGCGGCACGAGGTCGAGGAGGTCCCGCTGGAGGACGGCGGCACGCAGCCGTTCACGTCCGGGCTGTACGGCGTCTGGGCGAGCAAGCCCGACGACGTGTGGGTGTCGGGCGAAGGCGGGACGTGGGTGCACTACGACGGCGAGGTCTGGCAGTCGTACGGGTCCGGCGAGGCCGTGACGTTGCGCGGGGTCCACGGGACGTCGCCGACGCGCGTGTGGATGGTCGGCGGGGCCGGGACCGTGCTGTTCTGGAACGGTGTCGAGCTGGTTCGCGAAGTCTCGGCTCCGGTTGGAACGTTGTACGGTGTGTGGGCCGACCCGGCCGGTAATGCGTACGCAGTGGGGGACACCGGCACGTTCTTGAAACGTCGCCGCATCCCTCGCCTGTGCCCCCCCCGCCGGCTGCCGATTCATACATGTAGAAGACGTCGCCCGCGCGGCGACGAGGAGTATCTCACCAGCGTGCAACCGGGCGGCGTCTTCGGCCCGGCAGCCGGCGGGTGGGGCCTGTCTCGAGGAGAACTGCTGACATGAAGCGGGTTCGCTGGTTCCTGATCGCGGCAGGGCTGGTGGCCTGCGGAGGCACCACGACCGACGGCATCGGCGGGGACGAGGGGCCCGACACTTCGACGCCGCCGGCCGATGCGGTAGACACCCCCCCCACCGCAGACGCCACCCCCGACGCACGCGACTTCGCGGGCATGGAGTTCGCGGTCTGCACGCCGGGCGACCGGAAGGGGCAGTGCTCGGAGGACAACCGCGGCGAGGTCGTGTGCAACGAGGAGGGCACCGGGTACGTCTCGCGGCCGTGCGGCGACGACAGCCTCTGCCTGGACCCGGCCGTCGGCTGCACCGCGTGCCGGCCCGCGAACCGGAAGTGCAAGGACGACGACGTCGTGCTCCGGTGCGACGAGGAGGGCTCGGGCTACGTCGAGGTGCAGGACTGCAAGGGCGCCGAGACCGGCCAGGTCTGCCTGAACGGCGCGTGCGCGAAGCTCTGCGACATCAACTCGAAGACCGGGTCGTACATCGGGTGCGAGTACTGGGGCGCGGACCTCGACAACGCGATGGTCCCGGGCGGCGAGACCGGCTTCTACGACGCGGCCGGCGCGCAGTACGCGATCGTGGTGTCGAACACGAGCCTGAAGTACCCGGCCACGGTCGAGATCTTCAACAACGCAGGCATGGTGGCGAACGACGCGCAGGGGAACCCCCTGCCGACCGATCCGATCCCCCCCATGGGGCTGCGCATCTTCAACCTGCCGCGCCGCGACGTGGAGAGCACGGTGCTCGCGCCGCTCGCGTACCGCGTGGTCGGGTCGATCCCGATCACCGCCTACCAGTTCAACCCGCTGGAGAACGTCAACGTCTTCTCGAACGACGCGTCGATCCTGCTGCCGTCGCACGTGCTTGGTCGCTGGTACGTCGTGATGACGCGCGAGCAGACCTTCCAGGAGCTGAAGGGGTACCTGACGGTCATCGCGGTCTGGCCCGGCGACACGCAGGTCACGGTGACGGTGACCGCGCCGACGCTCGCGAACAACGGGATCAAGCACATGGAGCCCGGCGAGTCGAGGAGCTTCATGATGAAGCAGTTCGACGTCCTGAACCTGGAGACCGACGCGTACGGCGCGGACCTGACCGGGTCCGTGGTGCTCGCGAACCACCCGATCGCGGTCTTCGGCGGGAGCGAGGCGTCGAACGCGCCGAACACGACGCACTGCTGCCCGGGCGGCGACTGCTACGACCCGCCGCACGAGTTCAACCAGCCCTGGCTGGACTGCAAGGAGCGGGACGACTGCCTGTGCGAGTGGCCGCACGTCAACCTCGACCCCCCCCAGGACGTGAAGTGCAGGACGAACTGGGACTGCATCAAGTACAACACGTGCTGCGCGGACCACCTCGAGATGCAGCTCTTCCCGGTGAAGACCTGGGGCCGCGAGTACGTGGCCACCCACACCTACCCGCGCGGCAAGGAGAAGGAGTCCTGGCGCATCCTCGCCGCCGAGGACGCGACCACGCTCACGACCTACCCGAGCCAGCTCAACGTCCCGGTGCTGAACGCGAACGACTGGATCGACTTCGAGTCGGCCGAGCACTTCGAGATCCACGCGAAGAAGCCCATCCTGGTCGGGCAGTTCACGCATGCCCAGGACGCGCCGGACCCGAACGTGGGGGGGATCAAGCACCCGTACGACGCGGCCACCGGCGACCCGTCGTTCCTGCTCGCGGTGCCGGTCGAGCAGTTCCGGACCGAGTACGTGTTCCTGGCGCCGAACAAGTACAAGTTCGACGCGGTCAACATCGTGGTCCCGGCGGGCATGCCGGTCTTCCTCGACGGGAAGGAGCTGAAGCAGGAGGACCTGACCTTCCGCCAGGCCAAGGACATACTGGCCGAGATGAAGGAGCTGAAGCTCGAGCACCCGGCCGACCTCGGCCTGGCGTTCGGCGACTACGCGCTGATCGGGTCGGGCAAGTGGGCGGTCTGGCGCGTGGCGGTCTCGGACGGCGTACACGTGGCGCAGGCCGAGAAGCCGTTCGGCGTGATCTCGTACGGGTACGACCAGTACGTGTCCTACGGGTACCCGGCCGGGCTGAACCTGGAAGACCTGAAGCTGGTGGGGGACGTGCCGTGAAACGACTCGCGTTCGTCCTGGGTGCGGCGCTCCTGGCCTCCTGCGGCGGCTCCTCCGGCGGCCCGGGCGCGCCCGACGCCGCGCAGCCCGACGTGCCCGCGCTCGACGAGGCGCCCGCGGAGCTTCTCCCGGTGGAGGTCGCGGACGACGACGCGGACCGCGAGACGGCCGGCACGGACGCGGCCCCCGAGGTCGAGCCGCTCCGGCCGCTGCAGCTCACCGGCGTCGTGCCGGGCTCCGGCGCTTCGGCGGGCCTCGAGACGGTCGCCCTGGCCGGCGACGGCTTCTCCGCGGGCATGATGGTGGTGTTCGACCAGACCGCGAGCCCGCTCGTCGTGGTGGGCTCGCAGGCCGCCGCGAACGCCCAGACCCCCCCGCACGTGCCGGGCACGGTGGACGTGACCGTCGTCCGCCCGGACGGCCAGCGCGCGACGCTCCCCGCGGGGTTCGAGTACGCGAACGCGGCGCGCGTGGACGACGTGTCGCCGGACCGGGTCCCGACCACGGGCGGCGTGCCGGTCGTGGTGAGCGGCGCGGGTTTCTCGGGCGGAGTGAAGCTCGTGATCGCGGGCAAGCTCTGCCCGCTGGTCGAGGTGGTGGACGACGCGTCGCTGACCGCGGTCGTGCCGGACGGGCCGCCCGGGTGGGCCGACGTGCACGTGTCGTCGGCGTCCGGCCAGGCCGTGCTCGAGGACGGCGTCTACTACTACGAACCGCTCTCCGCCGCGCTCGCGGTGCCGGCCGCGGGGCCGGTCGGCGGCGGCACGCTGGTCACGCTGACCGGGACCGGGTTCCTGGACGGGACGTCGGTCAGGTTCGGCGGCATCGCGGGCACCGACGTGAAGATCGAGGGGATCCACAAGCTGACCGTCCGTACCCCCCCGGCGGCCTCGCCCGGCGCGGTGGACGTGGACGTGATCGGGCCGTACGGGACCGCCAAGCTCCCGTCCGGGTTCCTCTATCTCGCCGCGCCGGACCCCGGGAAGGTTGCGGTGATGCTGGTCTCGCCGGCGCACGGGCCCGCGTCCGGGGGCAACAAGGTCGCGGTGGTCGCAACCGGGCTCGGGACCGCGGCCGACACGGTCGTCCGGTTCGGAGCGGCCTCGGCCAAGCTCGTGGAGGTGTCGCCGGAGTCGCTGACCGCGCTGGTCGAGGCACCGCCCGGCGCGCCGGGGAAGGTCGCGGTGTCGGTCGAGTCGCCTGCGGGCCTTGACGCGCTGCCCGCGGCGTACCTGTACGAGGCGGGTCTCGCGGTGACCGGCGTCGTGCCGGCGTCGGGCCCGGCGGCCGGGGGAACGGCCGTGACCGTGACCGGCGACGGCTTCGCGGAGGGGGCGTCGGTCCGGTTCGGGGCGCTGCCGGCGACCGGAGTGAAGGTCGCGTCCGCGACCGCGCTGACCGCGGTGACGCCGCCCGGGAGCCCGGGGCCGGCGACCGTGACCGTGACGAGCGGCGGCAAGGCCTCGTCGCTGTCGAACTCCTTCGTCTACGAGGCCGAGGCCGGCCTGTACGCGGTGGACCCCGACCAGGGGGCGATCGCGGGCGGGACGCTCGTGCGCCTGTACGGGAGCGGGTTCGCGGACGGCATGCGCGTGACGTTCGGCGGGAACGAGGCGAGCCACGTGGTCGTCGAGTCCGCGACGCGCGCGTCGTGCCGCACCCCGGCCGGGGCGATGGGCACGGTCGACGTGCGCGTCGAGCCTCCGGGCGCGGCCCCGATGGTCCTGCCGGACGGGTTCACCTACTACGACCCGACCGCGCTGTATGGCGGCACCTGGGGCGGGCCGGTGGACGGGACGCTGAACGTGGCGGTGCTCGACGGGGGCAGCGGGGCGCCGCTCCCGGACGCGTTCGTCATCGTGTGGACCGACCCGAAGACCTCCTACCAGGGGTTCACCGGGCCCGACGGGGTCGTGTCGTTCTCCGGGCCGGACCTCGCCGGGACGCAGATGGTGTCCGCGAACAAGGACTGCTACGACGCGGCGAGCGTTGTCGCGTTCGACGCGAAGAACGTCACCCTGTACCTGAGCTTCGTGTGCGCCCAGGGCGGCGGGATGCCGCCGGGCGGCAACGGGGCGATGTACAAGGGAAAGGTCGTCGGGCTCGACAAGTACGTGATCCCGCCGCCCGGGAACTGCTGGCTGCTCGGGACGGCGCCGGACGGCATCGGGTGCCTGCCGTGCTGGGGCGACGACACGGCGTGCGGCGAGGGGAACAGGTGCCTCCAGATCGCGGACGACGGGCAGTTCTGCTCCAGGGCGTGCTCCGTGCCGGAGGATTGCCCGGAGGGGTACGGTTGCGTCGGGACGCCGGGCGGGTTCGTCGGCTGCATGCCGCTGCCGGGCAGGAAGGTCGCGAAGTGCCGCACGACCACCCCCGACCCGTTCTTCGAGAACCAGTACCCGATGGAGTGGGGCGTCGCCGACGGCGAGTCGAACTACGAGGCCCTGGCGATCCCGGGCACGGTCGCGATCGTGTGCCTGGGGGGGATCGAGGACGCGTCGTACGGCCCGCCGCAGTTCCAGCCGTACGCGATGGGCGTGCGCCGGCACATGACCGCGGCGCCCGGCCAGACGGTCGACGGCGTCAACGTGGTGCTGAACGTCCCGATGGACCGCCGCTTCCGCGTGTGGCTCGACGACCCGCCGCACGACACCGTGAACGGGCCGGACACGAACGCGCTGCTGATCTACTACGACTTCGCGTCGGACGGCGTGATCGGCCAGGACTGGGCCCTGCCGCTGTCGTTCGGAGGCAACGAGGTCGTGGCGGAGTACGAGCCGCGCGCGTTCACGGGCGACCTGTACGACGTCACCTACACCTTCATGGCGGCGGCGTTCACCGTGGACTGGCAGGCGGGCCAGCTCCAAACGCCGTACTCGATGTCGCTCCGCAAGGGGGTGTCGGAGCTGGACGACGACATCCTGTTCCGGCTGGACGGGGGGACGTGGTCGGTGGTGCGGACCGGCGTGCGCAAGGACGTGCTGGGGATGTGGGGGTTGTCGGGGACGCAGGTGTTTGCGGTCGGGGCGGATGGGTTGGTGTGGTTCTGGGATGGGTTCGGGTTCACGCAGCAGGCGGCGCCGGCGGGCGGGACGCTGCGGGCCGTCCACGGTGCCGCGGCGGACGACGCCTGGGCCGTGGGCGACGGCGGGCGCGTGGTGCGCTACGACGGCATCGCGTGGAAGGACGTCCCCGTCCAGGCCGCGCTCAACCGTTCCCTGCGCGGCGTGTCGTGCGCGGCCAAGGACGACTGCTGGGCGGTCGGCTCGGGCTTCGTGATGCAGTGGGACGGCATGAAGTGGGCCGCCCGCAGCGACGTCATGTGGGCGGACTGGCAGGGGGTGCTCGCGCTGGGCGGCGGCGAGGCCGTCGCCGTGGGGAGCGGCGGGCGCGCGGTCCGGGTTGCGGCGACCGGTGTTGCGGACGAGCCGACCGGCGTCGGCTACACGCTGCGCGCGGTCGCGCGCGATCCGTCGGGGGTGCTGTGGGCCGCGGGCGACGGCGGGACCCTCGTCCGGTCCTCGACGCCCGGCAAGTGGGAGGCCGTGCCGACCGGGACGAAGAAGGCCCTGTACGCGTTGGCCGTTTCCGGGGAACGCGTGTTCGCGGTCGGCGACACGGGCACGATCGTGAGGCACGAGGCCGGCGTCGCGACCGCGAGCCGCATCGAGGGGTTCGGGCCGCACCTGCGCTGCGCGTACGCCGACCCGGCGGGCCCTGGGAAGGCGGACGGGACCGGCGGCGCCGCGGTGATCGCGATGGGCGTCTCGCAGCTCGTGATCGGGCCGTTCCTGCCGGTGCCCGAGCCGGTGCACCCGACCAGGGGCGGCCTGATGAAGACCCTGTCGATCGACTTCAAGGCCGACCCCGGCATCCCCGCGAGCCTGCACTACCTGAAGGTCGACATCCCCGGGCTCTTCGGGGACATCCCGGTCTGGACGCTGTTCGTCGCGGGCGACACCTTCCACGTGGACCTGCCCGACTTCGGCGCGATGGAGGGCATGCCGGGGATCCCGCAGGAGACCCCGCTCAAGCTCACGATCTTCCGGATCTACAAGCCGGGCGTGGACATCGATCACTTCGACTACTCGGACCTGGACATGCTCGAGGCCTCGACGTGGTCGGTGGAGATCGTGAACTTCGTGAGGCCCTAGCAGGGGCCGCCGCCGTCCCCATCATCCCC
>VGRB01000109.1 GCA_016875475.1 Deltaproteobacteria bacterium | reverse complement strand
GGCCACGCCGCCGCCAAACGGCAAGGAGGCCCGACGATTTGGGGGGCCCAGTGCGCGTTGACTCCCGCATCCCCTTGCGATTAGGATCACCCCCGGCTGGAACGGGTGGACCCGAAAATGGAATTCACGGCGGCGAAGAAGGACTTCACGACGGCGCTGGGCAAGGCGCAGGGCATCCCGGAGCAGAAGAACCTGTCGAGCGTGATGGCGAACGTGCTGCTGGAGTCCGTCGGGACCGACGCGGTCCGGCTGACGGCCCAGTCGTACGAGGTGACGCTCGTCACGACGTTCCCGGCCAAGGTCGCGATCGAGGGCCGCATGGCCCTGTCCGGCCGCAGCCTGTTCGACGCGACGCGCATGCTGCCGGACGCTCCGGTGTCCCTGAAGGGCCTGCCGAACCACTGGGCGGACCTGGTCGCCGGCCGCACCGAGTACAAGGTTCCGGGCATCCTGCCGGACAACATGCCGGACCGGCAGGAGCCGCAGACCACGGACGAGGTCAAGGTCCCGCGCGAGATGCTGCTCGAGATGGTGGAGCGCGTCGGCTTCGCCATGTCGTCGGACGAGGGCCGGCCGAACCTCAACGGCATCTTCCTGAAGGTCGATCCGCTCGCCGGGAACGCCCGGGTCGAGGCGGTCGCGACGGACGGCCACCGGCTGGCGCGGCTCGTGCGGCAGGTCGGCGAGGCCCAGGCCCCGCACGCGTTCGGCGTCATCGTGCACCGCAAGGGCGTGGCCGAGCTGAAGCGGTTCCTCGACGAGGCGGACACGGAGGTGGCGGCCGGGTTCCAGAGGAACGCCGTGGTGTTCCGCGTGTCGTCGGGCTACCTGCTGGTCCGCCAGATCGAGCTGGACTACCCGGACTACCAGCGCGTGGTCCCGACCGACTTCAAGTGGAAGTTCACGGTGGACCGGACCGAGTTCGCGCGCGCGGTCCAGCGGGCAGCGGTCGTGATCTCGGCCGACAAGACGCCGCTGGTGCGGCTGAAGCTCGAGGGCGGCCGGCTCCAGGTGCTCGCGCAGGATCCGGAGCGCGGCGACGCTCACACCGAGATCGACATCCAGTACTCGGGCGAGCCGCTCGAGATCTCGTACAACAACCGCTACCTGCTCGACGCGCTCGGCGCCCTGCCGGGCCATGATGTCCTGCTGTCGGTCAAGGACCTCTCCTCCGCCACGACCGTGGCGAACCCCTCGGACGAAGGCGTGCTCCAGCTCATCATGCCCGTCCGCGTGTAGCGTTTCGCCACTTGCGAATCCTCTCCATCGAGATCTCCGCCTTCCGGAACATCGCGCGACAGGTCGTCGAGCCGGGCCCCGGGCTGAACGTGGTCCTGGGCTCGAACGGCCAGGGCAAGACGAACCTGGTCGAGGCGATCGCGTTCGCGTCGTGGCTGCGGTCGTTCAGGACGTCGCGGACGAGCGACCTCGTGGCGAGCGGGGGCGAGGCGGCGCACCTCGCGCTCGCGGTCGAGTCCGGCGGCGCGCGGCGCCACCTCGAGGTGTCGATCGCGGCCGGGGTGAGGAGGGCGTCGCTCGACGGCAGCCCGGTGCGGTCGGCCCGGGACGCGCTGTCCGCGCTGGTGGTCGCCTGCCTGAGCCCGGACGACCCCGCGGTGCTGGAGGGCGGCCCCGACGGCCGCCGCGCGCTGCTCGACCGGTTCGCGGTCCTGCTGGACCCGCCGCGCACCGCGCTCCTGTCCCGGCACTCGCGCCTGCTGCGGGAGCGGAACGCGCTGCTCCGCTCGGGGCCGGAGGCGTGGGACGAGGCGCAGATGGACGCGACGGAGGAGGCGCTCGCCGCGGCCGGGGCCGAGCTGCTCGCGGTTCGCCGCGCGGCGCTCGCCGAGGTCGTGGCGCGCCTGCCCGCGATCCTCGCGCCGCTCGCGGGGGGGCCGATGCCCGTCTCGATCCGGTACGCCTCCAGGTGGGCGCCGCGGGAGGGGACCGCGGCGCCCGCGGGCACCGCGGCGCAACTTCGCGCGGCCATGCGCGAGGTCAGGGTCCGCGACTCGGCGCTCGGCTATACTAGCCGCGGTGCCCACGCGGACGACGTCGAGTTCGAGTTGCTCGGCCTCGCCGCGAAGGGACACGCGAGCCGGGGGCAGAGGAAGCTCGTGATGCTGGCGTGGAAGGCGGCCGAGGCGGCGGCGCTCGCGGAGACACGCGGGGAGGCGCCGGTGCTCGTGCTCGACGACGCGCTCGCGGACCTCGACGCGGACCGCCAGGAGGCGGTGGTCGCCTTCCTGCACGCGCACGAGGGGCAGAGCTTCGTGACCGGGGCGATCGTGCCGGGGCAGGCGATCGTCGGGGCGACCGTCTTCCGGGCGTCGGCCGGCGCCTTCGAGCGGGTGTGAAGCATGGCGAAGTTCGTGATCGACGGCGGGTACCGGCTGGCGGGCGAGGTCACGCCGTCCGGGAACAAGAACGAGGCGCTGCCCGCGCTCGCGGCGTGCCTCCTGACCGACGAGAAGGTCGTGCTGGAGGACCTCCCGCGCATCCGCGACGTCGAGGTGATGGCCGAGGTGCTCGCGGACCTGGGCGCGCGGGTCGAGTGGACCGGCGAGAGCCGCCTGGAGGTCACCGCGGCGGGGCTGCGGGGCCCGGACCTGAACCGCGACCTGTGCCGCCGCGTGCGCGCGTCCGTGCTCTTCGCGGGCCCGATGCTGGCGCGCATGCGCGAGGTCGTCCTGCCCCCCCCGGGCGGCGACGTCATCGGCCGGCGCAAGCTCGACACGCACTTCGAGGCGCTGACCGCGCTCGGGGCGTCGCTGCACGTCGGCGACTCCTACCGGCTGAAGGCGCGAGACCTGTTCGGCTGCGAGATGTTCCTGGAGGAGGCGAGCGTCACCGCGACCGAGAACGCGCTGATGGCCGCGGTGCTCGCGCGGGGGACCACCGTCATCGAGAACGCGGCGTGCGAGCCGCACGTCCAGGGACTCTGCCGGCTCCTCTCCGGCATGGGCGCGCACATCCAGGGCGCCGGAACGAACACGCTGACCGTCGAGGGGGTCGAGCGCCTGCACGGGACCACGCACACGATCGGGCCGGACTACCTGGAGGTCGGGTCGTTCATCGGGCTCGCGGCCGCGATGGGCGACGGGGTGACCATCCACCGCGCGAACCCGCGCGACCTGCGGAAGATCCGGTGGGTGTTCGAGAAGCTCGGCGTGGAGATGGAGTTCGTCGGGACCGACTGCTTCGTGCCCGGCCGCCAGCAGCTCCGGGTCAAGGCCGACCTGAACGGCGCGATCCCGCAGATCGACGACGCTCCGTGGCCCCAGTTCCCGACCGACATGATGAGCATCGCGATCGTGACCGCGACGCAGTCGGCCGGGACCGTGCTGTTCTTCGAGAAGATGTTCGAGGGACGCATGTTCTTCGTGGACTCGCTGATCGGGATGGGCGCGTCCATCATCCTGTGCGACCCGCACCGCGTCGTGGTGGCCGGGCCGTCGCGCCTGTACGGGACCCATCTCGAGAGCCCGGACGTCCGCGCGGGCATGGCGATGCTGATCGCGAGCCTGGCTGCGTCCGGCCGGTCCGTGATCCAGAACATCCGGCAGATCGATCGCGGCTACGAACGCGTCGACGAGAAGCTCCGCGCGCTCGGTGCAAGGATCGAGCGCACGGAGGACTGATCTCCTGCCCCCCAAGTCGCCGGGGTCAGAGGCGCGGATGAGCGGCCTCGGTCCGCTCCATCCGCGCCTTCTGACGCCGCCTCGGTCGGCGTCAGAAGATGTTGGGCGGCACGCGCCGTCTCACGTACTTGCGGTAGTGCATGTTCACGCCGAACGCGAACGCCTGCTGGCCGGGGTGGCGCAGGGTGCGGGGGTGGAAGAGGGTGCGGCGGAGGATGCTTCCGAGCGAGAACACGCGCTCGTTCAGGCGCCAGTAGCCCTCGGTCAGGGCCTCGGGCGTCATGCGCTCGGGGCGGTGGACCGCCTCGGACCCGGAGTAGCGGCGCCAGTCCTCGTGGACGAGGCGACCCGCGGCGCGCATCTCGTCGTACATCGCGGACCCGGGCCCCGGGGTCAGGATGTAGAAGCGCGGGATCGGGATGCGGGCGCGCTCCACGAACTCGTACGTCGCGTCGATCGTCGCGTCCGTGTCGCTGTCGAGCCCGACCATCATCTCGGACGAGGCGAGGATCCCGGCGTCCTCGATACGTTTCAGAAGGGCCTCGTGCTCCGCGACCTTGACCCAGGACTTGCCGAGGCGGTCGAGCCCCTCCTGGGCGATCGACTCGAGCCCGAAGCTCATCATGTTGCAGCCGCTCCGCGCGACGAGGCCGAGCAGGCGCGGGTTGCGGGCGAGCTGGAGCGAGCACTGCGACGCCCACGTCATCTTCAGCGGGATCAAGGCGTTGCACAGGTCCTCCAGGAACCGGGGCTCGCTCACGATGTTGTCGTCGAGCAGGTAGAAGCTCCGGTACCCGAGGTCGCGGACCGCTGCCACGTCGCGGATCACCTCGTCGAGCGGGCGCGCCATGTAGCGGCCCTTGTAGATGCACGCGATCGAGCAGAAGCTGCAGAGGTGGGGGCAGCCGCGGCCCGCCTGCACCGGCAGCATGCCGCCGATCGGCTTCGAGGTCAGCAGGTCGTACCGCGGCACCGGGAGCCCGGCGAGCGAGTCCACCGGGTGGTCGTAGATGCGCTCGATCCGGCCGGTGCGCTCGAAGTCCGCGAGCAGCCGCGGGAAAGAGACCTCCGCGTCGCCGACCACGACCGAGTCCACGTGCTCGAGCGCGTGGGTCGGCACCAGGGAGGCCATGTAGCCTCCCATGAACACCTGCTTTCCGCGTCGCCGGAACTCCGCCGCGATCTCGATGCCGCGGAAGATCGTGTAGCCCATGGTCCCGATGCCGACCAGGTCCGCGTCCGCGTCGCAGTCGATCTCGTCCACGACCTCGATGCGGACGTCGATCTCCCAGTGGCGCGGCGCGATGGCCGCGAGCAGCGGGAACACGAGCCCGGGCAGGTAGATGCGATCCTGCCTGCACGGCCGGCCGTCCGGGCCGTACTGGGTGGGCTGGATGAGCAGGAGCTTCGGCACGTCCGGCGTCCCCGGTCGCGAGCGCGGCCGGATCGTACCATGCGATCCCGGCTCGTTTGACTGTCCCCCCGCGGGTTCGCTACCTTGTCCTCGTAGCGCGCGCGGAGGGGGAACATGGAAGGGCGCATCGCGCGGGTCGTCGCGGCGGCGCTGATCGCCGCCTCGCTGCTCGCGGCCTCGCTGCTCGCCTGCGGGAGCCGGCGCCTCGGCCGGCCCGGGGACGCGTGCTCGGCCGACCGGGAGTGCGAGCAGGGGGTCTGCTGGGCGAACGCGTGCCTCGACCCGGACGGGGACGACGACGGGGACGGGCTCGCGAACGGGGTCGAGCGGAACGTGCTCGGGACCGACCCGAAGAAGGCCGACACGGACGGCGACCACGAGTCCGACCCCGCGGAGGTCGGCCCGTCGATCGCGGCGCCGCTCGACCGCGACGGGGACGGCCGGATCGACGCGGTCGAGTCGTCGATCGCTGACTCGGACGGTGACTGCCTTTCGGACGAGGAGGACCCGACGGAGGGCGCCACGGGCGACGCGTCGTGCCCGCCGGACGCCGAGTCTCCCCCCGAGCACGCACCCGATCCCGTACCCGAGCCCGTATCCGAACCCGTATCCGAACCCGCCCACGAGCCCGTCCCCGAGTCCGCTCCCGACGCCGTCGAGCCCGGGCCGGACGCGGCGTCCGGGCCGCCGGACGAGGCCCCCCCTCCCCCCGCGCCCGTCCTGGGGTTCGCGGAGCCGGTGGACGACGAAGGCAACTCGACCGCGGGGCAGGCGGTCTTCCAGGCGCACCTGGACTGGGTCGCCCCGCGCGCGATGAATGTGCGCGTGACGAGCGGGGGCAAGCCGGTCGCGGGCGCGAAGGTCCACTGGTGGGTCAAGGAGGACCCGGGCGGGATGCTGTCGCTCGCCGGCGCGGACGCGACGACCGGCGAGGACGGGTCCGCCTCGCTGGCCGCGTCGATCGCGAAGCCGATCGCCGGCGTCGCGCGGGTGGAGGCGTTCCTCCCGGACGCGCCCGCGGTGCCCGCGCGGACGTTCAGGTTCGTGCCGGAGTTCGGCGCCTGCGTCCCCGGCGCGGGCTACGACGTCCTCACCACGATCGACCTCGTGACCGGGCTGCCGCCCGCGGCGGCGGACGTCCTGTACTCGGTGACGGGCGTGTGGTCGGACCCGACCGCGAACCTCACGAAGCTCTTCTGCGCCGCGCCGGGCCGGGACGCCGCGCTCGACGCCTACTGCGCCTCGATGTTCGTGGACCCTTCGGCCCCGGACGATTCCGCGCTGACCCAGCTCGGCGTCGCGGTGCGAGACAGGCTGGCCGCGATCCCGGCGGTGTGGACGGGCAGCGGCGTCCCGAACCACTACACGGACGCGCTCCGGAACGTGCAGCTCCTGGCGGCCTTCGCGTTCCCGCCGGTGCCCGGTCCCGGGGGCGCCTACGGCGGCGTCATTGCGTCGTGGCCGGCCGTGCGCCTGCAATGGACGTACGGCAGCGGGTGCCAGCCAACCGACGATTCCTGCGGCTGGGGGCAGTTCTCCTTCGCGCAGATCCCCTGGGTCAAGGGCGCCCCGTCCGTGTCGGTCCCAGCGACCCTCGCAGGCGCGTCGATCTCGTTCGAGACCCAGTCGCTCGACATCCCCTACGGGAGCCTCGTCGACTTCATCCTCGAGAAGTGGCTCCTGCCGAACGCGATCGGGGACGGGAGCGACGGGATGCCCGCGGTCGATTCGTTCGAGGCGCTGCTGGAGGGACTTCTCGGCGGGGGGAACAAGCCGTGCCTCGCGAACAAGTCGTGCTGCGGCGACTTCGCCAACGCCGTGTCCGCGCTGACCGCGACGGACGTGCTGTCGTCGTCGAAGGCGGCGTGCGACGCGCTCGTCACGGTCGGCGCCGGTCTGCTGCGTGATCGCCTGCGCGGCCTGAACCTGACCCCGGACGTGACCGCGGTCGGCCCGCCGTCGCTCACGCTCGCGTCCGCGGGCCCCTGCCCGACCCGCGCCCCCGAGGGCGACCTCCTGTGCGACGCGTTCGGCGCGAAGGAGACGCCGTGCGGGTGGACCGCGGAGTGGCGGATCGCGGGCGGCTCGACCGCCTTCAAGCCGAAGGCGACGTACCACGGGACGAAGCTGTGAGGGGGGCGCAGCTCACGTCCCGGCGATGACGAACGGCGCGCAGGCGCGATCGAAGGCGGGACCTCCGGCCGCGCGGAACTGGTCGCGGCGCGCCTGTCGGCAGCCCGATCGGGAGAGAGAGGGGCCATGCCGGCAGCTTGTCGGCCGGGCGGCGGTTGCACCCCCACGCCGATTGGGGTCGAATAGCGGACGGTCGCTCTTGGAGGACGAGGATGCCGGCCACGCCGCCGCCTGGGGCACACTGGATCAGATGCGACCTTCACGTACACACGCCTTTCGACGGAGAGAAGCAGTTCGGTGAGCACGTGGAGCCCGCCGTTGCCGCGAAGCGGAAGGGAGACGACAAGCCGCTTCGCGAGATCGCGCAACGGTTCTTCGACGCATGCGTCCGCGCGGAGTTGGGCCTGGTAGGCATCACGGACCACAACTCCGCGGACGGATTCGCGGCCCTCTCGCCGTTCCTCGCTGCGCTTGGAAGGGACGACCGGTCGAATGGAGGTCGGGCCCCGGTCTTCCTGCCGGGAATCGAGTTCACCGTCGGAGGAGAACGGCCCCTGCACTTCCTGGCGCTGTTCGGGGCGGAGACCCCGCTCGACTTGATCCGACGCGCGCGCGACCACGTCTTCGGCCCTCGCGACGCGTTCGATGGAAACGGACATCCCCAATCGACCGGAACGTCCACGGAGGAGTTCCTTCGACGATTCCACGACTTCTGTCGTCCGCTGGATCGAAGCCGGGAGATTGCGTACGTCCTTCTTCCGGCCCATTGCGACAGCAACAAGGGCATCCTGAAGGAGACGAAGCTCGACATCGCCCCGGAAGAAATGAGTCTCTGGGACGAGTTGAAGGGACACCTGCGCGAGTTGACGGTCACGCGGACCGACTGGAACGGGTTCCAGATGTCGAGGACCTACGACAAGCTGCCGGAAGGACTGAGGGACCTGCTGGCCCGATGGTTCGTGGCGCGCCGGGGCCGCGACTGGGACGCCCTCAAGGACGACGACAGGAAGCGTGTCCGCGAGCGACGGCATTGGCCTTTGCTGGCGTGCTCGGATCCCGGCACATACGAAGCCATCGGCAGCCGGTACACCTGGCTCAAGATGGAGACCGCGGACGTCGAGGGCATCCGGCTCGCCCTCATGGACCCCGAGTCACGGCTCAGGACCCAGGACGAAGGCGAGCCCGGCGCCGGGTATCCGATCATCGCCTCGCTACGGGTCCGCGACACCGACTTCTTCAAGGACGTCGAGTTGCCGCTCCACCCCTCCCTGACGACCATCATCGGCGGTCGCGGCTCGGGAAAGTCGACGGTCCTGGAGTACCTGCGGTACGTCCTCAACCGGGATCGCTCGGAGGAGCTCGGGCCCGAGCGGGAGGAAGGATGGTCCACTGCCGTCCACGGCCTCCTCGCCAACAAGAGCGGTCGCGACTTCGGCCAGACGAGGGGGACGCTCCTGCCGGAACACGCGGTGACGGCGGACGTGCGCGTCGCGGGGCACGTGTACCGGTGCGTTCGGACCGCGAGGGGAATGGCCGTCATCCCCGACCCGGACGCCCCGGGTGCCGCGCCCGAGGCCCTCGACGTGCGCAGGCTGATCGAGCCCCGCATCCTTTCCCAGCGGCAGATCGCGGGGATCGCGAAGAGCCCGGCAGCGCAGCGTGACGAGTTGGACGCGATGCTCCCCGAGGCGACGCGAGAGTTCGTGGCGAGCCGAAGCGCCGCCGTCGACCGGCTGACTGCGCTCCAGCAGGCCCGGGCGCGGTTGCTGGAGGATATCGCGACCCTTCCCGCGAAGGAGACGGAGTTGCGGGTTGTGGGGGACCAGATCGCGTTCCTGGAGGGGGGCAATCGCCGGGAAGTCTTCCGTGTCTTTCAGGGGTTCGAGGCGGAGCGCCGCTGGCTCGACGATGCGCGCAGTTCGTTGGGCACTCTGGCGGGCCGGGTGGAAGCACAGGCCGCGGAGATCGCGGCCGAAGGCGAGAGGCTTGCAGCGGCACCTGAGGGGCCGTCGGCCAGGTGGACGGCCAAGACCGCTACCGCTGTTGCCGAGGCGCTCAAGGAGGCGTCCGCGGCAATCCAGGCTGCCGCAACAGCGATCACCGCGGTGAAGGACGGCGTGGAGAACGACGCCGCAGGGCAGTGGATCCCGTCCTACGACAAGGGCAAGGAGGCCTACCTCGGACTCCAGGATGAACTGAGGGCGCGGGGCATGGACGTCGCCCATCACCAGAAGCTCGTGCAGCGACGGGAGCAGATCCGGCAAGAGGTGCAGCGGCTGAGCACGCTTGCGGGCAGGCGCGAGGATGTCCGGATCCAGGCGGTAGGGGCCTGGGACGACCTGGTCGCGCTACACAAAGGGCGGGCCGGGGCGAGGGCGGAAATCGCGGGGCGGCTCCAGGCGGAAGGAGCGGACATCCTCCTCGAGGTGGCGCCACTCAGGGACCGGGAGGACTTCGCGAGGCGTCGGGAGGAGTGGTTCCCGAAGGCCGGGCTTCGCGACGAGGACTGGCAGATCCTTGTCGACCACGTGTTCGACGCGCCAGACGTTGCGGAAGGCCTGCGCGTTCTCGTCGCGGCGCTTCGCCTGGACCTGGAGGCAACGCGCCGGGCCGGCCGGCCGCTCACGCCGGCGACGTCGCAAGTCGCGAGTGCCCTCGGCGAACGCGCGACGAAGCTGACCCAGCACTTCTACCGGGCCTTGCAGAACCTGGACCGGATCCGGATTGATGACATGGAGCGGTTCGTGCCGGACGACCTCGTTCGGGCCAAGGTTCGGCGGCCGAACGGGATGTTCATGCCGATCGAGCAGGGCTCGTTCGGCGAGCGAGCGACCGCGGTCCTGAGCCTGCTGCTGTCGGCAGGCGTGCAGCCGCTCATCATCGACCAACCCGAGGACGATCTGGACAACAAGTACATCTACGACGTGGTGGTAGACCTGCTTCGCAAGCGCAAGTTCTCACGTCAGATCGTCGTTGCCACGCACAACGCCAACATCCCGGTCAACGGCGACGCGGAGTTGATCGTCACGCTGGGCGTCAGGGACCGGCTTGGCGTGATCGAGTCGGCGGGCGCCATCGACGTGCATGTCGTCAAGGAGGAGGTCAGCCTCATCATGGAAGGCAGCGAGGAGGCGTTCCGGCTCCGGCGCGAGCGGTACGGCTACTGAGGTCAGCATGTTCGACACAATCGACGAGATCCAGGTGCGATTGCGGTCGGGGGAAGACGCGTTCGCCGAGTTCAAGGAGGTCCGCCTCGGGCAGAGGTCGGTCGCGTCCCCCAATACCGAGGACTTCGCGGCCGAGCTGGTCGCGTTCGCGAACTCCGACGGCGGCGTCGTCTTCCTCGGGGTGGACGACGACGGGGTCGTGAAGGGGATCCCGGACGCTGCCGCGGTGGTGGTCGAGACCTGGATCCAGAACATCGCGGCGAACAACTGCGATCCTCCGATCCGCCCGCTCGTGCGGAAGGCGAAGGTCCCGGTCGGAGAGGGCGGGGAGGCGCTGGTCCTCCTGGCAGAGGTCCGACGGAGCCTGTACGTACACCGGACCTCGGGCGGGCGCTACCTCGGCCGGTTCGGCTCAACCCGCCGGGACCTGACATCGTCCGAGCTTGCCCGCCTCTTCCAGCAGAGGGGCCGCGCGTACGTGTTCGATGAGCAGGTGGTGCCGGCGGCGAGCGGAGCGGATCTTGATGAGCGTCGCATCCTGGGGTGGCTCGGAGGACCGGCCGACATCCCGATCGCGGACGCGATGCGGAATCTGCGGATCACGGCGCCGGACGAGAACGGGGCGGATCGGCCGACGGTCGCGGGACTGCTCGCCTTCGGACGAGAGCCGGACGCTCCGCACCTGCTGCCTTCCGCGCGAATCCAGGCGGCGGTCTATCACGGGCCGAATCTGGACTCGAACGACCTCGTCCATGCGGACGACCTTCGGGGCGACGTGGCCACGCAGATCGAGGGGGCGGTCGAGTTCGTGGATCGGTTCATGATGAGGCCGGCGCGGAAGGGGACGGGACGGCAGGACTTCCCGCAGTACCCCTTGGGGGCGGTCCACGAGGCCGTGGTCAACGCTGTCGCGCACCGCGACTACGCGATCTCGGGATCGCGGATCCGGCTGTTCCTGTTCGCCGACCGCCTCGAACTGTACAGCCCGGGCAGTCTCCCCAACACGCTCACCCTCGAGTCCATGGCGTATCGCGTGTTCACCCGGAACCAGCTTCTGGTGAGATTCCTGTCCGGAATGCGAAGCCGGAAGACGGGAGAAGCGTACCTGGAGTCCCGCGGGGAAGGGGTCCGTCGGATCCTCCGTGACGGCGAGGAAGCGTCCGGGAGGCGTCCCGAGTACCGACTGCTGGGTGGAAGCGAGTTGCTGCTGACAGTCTGGGCACGCCCGTCCCCCCACGACGAGGGCGCGACCGCCTGACGCCCTGCGCGGGAACCGCGGCGAGCCGGTCACAAGGGTCCGGCAGCACGCGAGTCCGACGAGTCGGCCGGCAGGGCCGCCCGAGCGTCCGCCAGCTTCCGCAAGTACTGCCGCCGCACCCGCCACGTGCCGGCGACCATCTTCCAGATCATGCGGGGGGGGTACTTGAGATAGCCCAGCAGGTACCAGGGCTTGTACAGCGTCGCCATGTAGAGGCGGATGATCTCGGCGTAGAAGTCCGCGACCGACATGCGCTCGGGACGGACCGTCACGTGCGCCAGGTCCCAGCGCGGGAAGTCGCGGCGGTCGATCACGAGGTCCCAGGCCTTGTGCTCCAGGCCCGTCCCGGGCAGCGGCGTCAGCGGCTGGAGGTTCACGCTGCGGATGCCGAGGTCGCACAGCCGGCGGCCGGTCGCGTCGAACTCCGCGCGCGACCAGTGCGGGGGCAGGATCAGCGTGGCGTAGCAGTCGATGCCGAGCCGGTTCAGGACCTCCATCGCGCGGACGTTCGTCTCGACGTCCGTGCCCTTCCGCATCGCGTCCAGTTCGCCCGGCAGGAACGACTCGAACCCGACGATGACCGTGCGGAGCCCCTCCTCGCGGAACAGCGCGACGAGGTCCGCGTTCCGCGCGACGAAGTCGGCGCGGCCATAGACCAGGTAGTGCTTGCGGATCCCGCGCCGCCGCACGCCGTCCAGGAACCGCGTCACCCGCTCGCGGGACACCAGGAAGTCGTCGTCGACGATGTAGATATCCTGCTCGTCGATGGACGCAAGCTCGTCGAGCACGTCTTCGAGCGGCCGCTCGCGGTAGGCGCCGCGCGTGATCTCGCGGCAGAAGCAGAAGCTGCACTTGTAGGGGCAGCCGAACGCGGTCTTCAGCAGGGCCACGCGGTCGTGGAAGATGTAGAAGTAGCGATCCCGGTAGCGCCGGGTCGTCGAGCGGTCCGGCCTCGACCACGCGAAGTCGAAGGGGGGGAGCGAGGCCCCGCCCGCGGCCTCGCCCGGCCGCAGCACCCCGGGGGGCACGCGCACGATCCCCCGGCCGCGGCGGCGCCCGCGCACGTGATCGAGCAGGCGCGGCCACGCGGCGACCGGGTTGCGGACCACGCGGAAGTCGACCGCCGGGTCGTCGAGGTCGCCCGGGCAGACCTCGCAGTGCACCCCCCCGACAACCGTCGCGCAGCCCGGCACGATCCGCTTCGCCGCGCGGCAGTGCGCGATCATCGCGGGGACGTTCGTGATGTAGCCGGTCACGCCGAGCACGTCGGGCCGCTCGCGCTCGACGAACCGCTCGAACGGCTCGTCCTCCAGCGTCAGGTCCACGACGACCGGCCGGTCGGCGGGCGCGCACAGCCCGGCCAGGACCTCCAGCTCGAGCGGCTCCACGAGCATCACGTGCTGGAGCCCGATGGTCTCCGGATCGGGCCGGGGCCGGACCAGCAGGACCTTCAGCGGTCGTCCGCTCGCAAGGGGGTCTACCCGATTCACGCGAGGACCCCCTCGACGAGGTGGATGGACGCGACGTAGAACGGCGTCTCGACGCGCCGGACCGCGCCGGGCGCGAACCCCGCCTCACGCATCAGCCGCCGGATCTCGGCGACCGGCCGGTACTGCGCCGGCGTGGTCGTCAGCTTGACGAGGCGCAGGACCACCCGGTCCCACGCGTTCTCGGTGTTCGCGCCCACGATCAGGACGCGCCCGCCCGGCCGCAGCACCTCGCGGATCCGCGCGAGCGCCGCGCCGCCGTCACGGATGTACGGGAAGGCGTGCATGCACGTGACCACGTCGAAGCCGGGGCCCGGGTCCACGTCGCGCACGTAGCCGTGGAGATAGGTGGCCCGCGGGTGGCGGAAGGCGTTGCGGGCGCGGTCGATCATGGCCGCCGACGGGTCCACCCCGACCACCTCGGACCCGGGCCGCGACTCGGCCAGCTCCCACGCGAACTGCCCGATCCCGCAGCCCACGTCCAGGAACCGCGTCGCCCCGGGCGCGACCTCGGAGATGTGCGCGTGCACCAGGATGCGCGACGGGCCGAGCGAGACCCGCTGC
>VGRB01000108.1 GCA_016875475.1 Deltaproteobacteria bacterium | reverse complement strand
GGACTGATGGACCGGATCCCGGCGACCGACCCGGTCCGGCGCGACGTCGAGGAGGTCTGGAACGCGGGCCGGCGCGCGGCGGCGCTGACCGGGCAGCTCCTGGCCTTCAGCCGCCGGCAGGTCCTCCAGCCGGCCGCGCTGGACCTGAACGCGATCGTGGAGGACACGCAGAAGATGCTGCGCCGCCTGATCGGCGAGGACGTCCGGCTCGAGACCGTGCTCGCGGCGAAGGAGGCCGGGATCACGGCCGATCGCGGCCAGGTCGAACAGGTGATCGTGAACCTGGCGGTCAACGCGCGCGACGCCATGCTGCAGGGCGGCGTCCTGACCGTGGGGACCGCCGACGCGGACCTCGCCGAGGCGCTTGAAGGCGACCAGGGTGTCGCGGTGCCGGCCGGACGGTGGGTCGAGCTGTGGGTGCGGGACACGGGCTGCGGCATGGACGCCGAGACGCGGGCGCACGCCTTCGAGCCGTTCTTCACGACCAAGGGTCCCGGCAAGGGCACGGGCCTCGGGCTCGCCGTGGTCTACGGGATCGTGAAGCAGAGCGGCGGGTACGTGTTCGTGGGGAGCGAGCCCGGCCGCGGCGCGCACTTCCGGATCTTCCTGCCCCGCAACGATGCCGCCGCGCGTCCGGCCGCCGCCGGCGTCGTGGCGTCCGAGCGCCCGTGCGGAAGCGAGACGATCCTGGTGGTCGAGGACGAGGACGCCGTCCGCGTGCTCGTGTGCGACGTCCTGAAACGCTGCGGGTACGACGTGATTCCCGCGGCCGACGGTCCCGAGGCGTTCGACATCGTGACTGCTCGCGCGGGCGCGATCCACATGCTCCTGACCGACGTGGTCATGCCCGGCATGAACGGGCGGCAGCTCGCGGACCTGGTGCTCGCCGTCAACCGCGACGTCCGGGTCGTCTTCACCTCCGGCTACACCGACGGTGACGCGGTGTTTCTCGGGCTGTTGAGGGACGGCGCGGTGTTCCTGCAGAAGCCGTTCGACCCGGCGCACCTTGCCCGGGTCGTGCGGGAGCAGCTCGACGGGACGTAGGAGCCTGCGTTCGCACGGCCAGGGCTCCCGGACCCGTTCCCCGGACGCGCCCGCAAGGGGCCGTCGCGACTCGCCCCCGGAGGAACCCGCCGATCGCGCGGGCCGCCCGGGGAAAGGCGAATCGGCAGCCGGCGAGGGAGGTTCGCGGTATCATCGCATCGTCGCGTCCTTGCCGGGAGGTTCCGTGCCCGTTCCCGCGCTGTCCGTGGTCGTCATGGCGTTCAACGAGCGCGACTCGCTCGAGGCGCAGGTCCGCGCGACTGTCGCGTTCCTGGCCCGGTGCGGGGGTCCCGGGTCCGAGGTGGTGGTGGTGGACGACGGGTCAACCGACGGCATGGCCGCGGTCGCGGACCGGCTGGCAACCGGGCATCCCGGGACCGGCGGGGCGCCGGCCGTGCGCGTGGTGCACCACCCGACCAACCTCGGCATGGGCGTGGCGATCCGGTCCGGCTATGCCGCCGCGCGCGGCGAGTTCGTGACGCAGCTTCCCGGCGACGGGCAGGTCGCCCCGGACACGCTCTCGCGGTTCCTGCCGCACCTCGCCGATCACGACCTCGTGCTGTCCACCTACGCGAAGCGCGACGACGGGTTCGCGCGCGCGCTCGTGACCGCGGGCTACCAGGGCACCGCCCGCGTGCTGCTCGGCGACCGCTGCGCCTTCACCGGGACCATGGTGTTCCGCCGCGCGCTGCTCGACCGCGTGCGGCTGACGTGCGACAGCTTCCTGGTCAACGTGGAACTGCCGCTGAAGCTGATGCGGCTCGGCGTCCGCCCGGCCCACGTCACGATCTCGGCGCTCGCTCGCGCGCACGGCCGGAGCAAGGTGCTGTCCCTGGCCCGCGTCGCGCGGGTCGTCCGCGAGATGCTGAAGCTGCGGGCGGAGCTGTCGGGGCCGGATTGGCGAGGGGGGGCGGCATGTGGCTCCTGATCGCGACCCTGGGGATCGCGACCGTGATGGTCGGGTGGGGGCTGTTCGCCTACTTCCTGGTCTTCGCGATCTCCGGCCTGCTGAAGGGTCGCAGGGCGCCCGCGCCGGTCGCCGAGGACGCGCTCCCGTCCGTCTCGATCGTGGTGCCCTGCTTCAACGAGCGTGCGGACATCCTGGCCAAGCTCGCCGACGTGAACGCGCTCGACTACCCGCGCCACCGCATGGAGGTCGTGTTCGCGGACGGCGGGTCGACCGACGGCACCGCCGACGTGCTGGCCAAGGCCCTGGACGGCGATCCGACGAGCCGCCTGGCGCGGTGCGCGGGGGGCGGGAAGATCCGGCAGGTGAACGAGGTGCTGCCCTCGCTCCGCGGCGACGTCGTGGTCAACACGGACGTGGACGCGCGGCTCGAGCCCGACGCGATCCGCAGGCTGGCCGCGGAGTTCGCCGCGGACCCGGACGTGGCGGTGGTCGGGGCCTACGCGCGCCCGGGCGCGCCGGACGGGCTGGCGCTCGAGAGCTACTACTGGGACGCCCAGAACAAGGGCAGGTTCATCGAGTCCGACGCGTTCAGCTCGTCGATCGTCGTTGCGCCGTGCTACGCCTTCCGGCGGCCGCTGCTGCCCGCGGGCTTCCCGGAGGACGTGGTCGCGGACGACGTCTTCGTGGCGCTCCAGGCGAGCACGACCGGGCAGCGTACCGTATACTCGCGCGGCGCCCGCGCCGTGGAGACGCGGGTCCCTTCCGACGTGGGGGAGTTCGTGCGCCACAAGTTCCGGAAGAGCAACGCCTTCCTGCGCGAGCTGCTCCGGTTCCACTACCGGCTCCCGTACATGTCGATGCCGGTCAAGCTGATGGTCGTCACGCGGACCGTCCAGATGCTGCTGCTGCCGTGGCTGATGCTGCTCTGGGTCCTGGTCGCAGGCTCGCTCCTGACGCTCGGCCGCTGGGAGGTCGTGGCCATTGCCTCGGTGTTCCTGGCGGCGCTGTTCGTGGCCACGTCCGTCGCCTTCGGGCTCGTGAAACTGCCCGACGGCCAGCGCCCGCACGGGCTGTTCACGGTCGCGTCCGGGTTCGTGCTGACGCTGTTCATCCTGATGATCACGGCGGTGACGTACCCGTTCTATCGCCAGGGCAGCAGCTACGCGCGCCTGCCCCGGGGGGGGGGCGCGTGAAGACCGCGTCCCGCATGCGGCGCGCGCTCGTGACGGGCGCGACCGGGTTCATCGGCCGGAGGCTGGTGGACCGCCTCGTGGCCGGCGGGGTCGAGGTCGTCGCGTTCCAGCGGTCCGGCGGGCATTTCTTCCCGGCGACCGTGGAGTCCGTCCAGGGAGACGTCTGCCGCGAGGACCAGGTCGCGGCCGCGTGCGCGCGCGTCGACGTGGTCTTCCACCTCGCCGCCCTGGTCACGTTCGACCCGCGACGCCGCGACGAGCTGGTCCGCGTGAACGGCGGCGGCACCGCCGCCGTGCTGGCCGCGGCGATGCGGGCAGGCGTGAAGCGGTGCGTCGTGGCCGGCAGCGCAGCCACGCTCGGGGTGTCGTGGGCGGCGCGCTTCCCGCGGCACGAGGACGCCAGCCCCCCCCCGGAGCAGGTCGCCCGCAACCCGTACATGGAGAGCAAGCTCGCCTGCGAGCGCGCCGCGTTCGATTGCCCGCCGCGGATGCCGGTCGTGGTCGTGAACCCGACGACCGTGTTCGGGCCCGGCGACCGCACGCTGAATTCCGGGACGCTCTTCCGCCAGGTGACGACCTGGCCGGTCCTGCCCGTCCCCCCCGGCGGCACCAACGCCGTGGACGTGGACGACGTGGTGGACGGGCTGGTCGCGGCCGCGTCGCGAGGCACGCCGGGCAGGCGCCACGTGCTGGCGGGCCAGGACCTCACCTTCGCCGAGGTGATCTCCACCATCGCGCGGGTCACGGGCCGCATCCCTGTCATGGTGCCGGTCCCCGCGGCCGCCCGCCTGCCGTTCGAGGCCGCCGCGCGGGTCGCCTCGGCCGTGAGCGGCGGCAGGTTTCTCACCCCCCAGATCGTCGGGGACCTCTTCGGATTCAAGCACTTCGCGTGCGAGCGCGCGCGGCGGGACCTCGGCTGGTACCCGCGCTACTCGTTCGCCGACAGCGCCGCGCGCGCGTGGGAGTGGTACCGCCGCGAGGGCCTGCTGTGACCGGCGACCGCCCGACCGCGGCCGACGTCAAGGCGGCCAACCGGTCCTTCTACGACGCGGTCGGGGCGTCGTACGAGGCGATCGACGGGCGGCGGTCGCCGCGCCTCGCCGCGTGGGTGCGGGCGTGGCTCGTACGCCTGCGGGCGGCGGCGCCCGGGGGGCGGCTGCTCGACCTCGGCGCCGGCAACGGGTTCGTCGGCCGGTGCGCGGCCGGGGTGTTCGACCACCGCGTCGGGCTCGACATCTCGGAACGCGTCCTTGAGGCAGGGCGCGGCTCGTACGAGGAGACCGTGGTCGGCGACGCGGACCGGCTCCCGTTCCCGGACGCGAGCTTCGACGCGGTCACCGCGTTCGCCACGCTCCACCATTGCTACGACGCGGCGCCGCTGGTCGCCGAGGTCGCCCGGGTGCTGCGCCCCGGCGGGGTTTTCCGGTCGGACCACGACATGGACCGCGCGTTCCACGACCGCTTCCGGCCGCTGCTCGCGGCGTGGCGGCGCCTCCACGACGCGGAAGCGCGGTGCCGCGACGGCGCGGGCGACGAGGTCGCGCGCCTGAGGCCGCTCGTCGAGTGGCACGAGGCCGGCATCGACACGCCCGGGGTCGTCGCGGCGTTCGAGCGCAACGGCGTCGCGGCGGGCGCCTCGTTCCACTGGTACGGGCTGTGGGGTCCGGCGGACGCGCTGTTCGGCGACCGCGCGATGCCGCGAGGGCTCGCGCCGCTGGCCTCGATCGCGGCGACCAGGGCACGGTCCGGGGGCGATGGGGGGACACCGTGAGCGACCGCGCGCGCGTCCTGCTCCTGTCCCCGCCGTTCGTCCCCGAGTACATGCGGAACGCGCGGTGCGACTTCGTGTCGCTGTCCGCGTCCCAGTGGTACCCGATCCTGCTCGGCTGGTGCGGCGCGTACATCGAGGGGCTCGGGCACGAGGTCCGCCTGATCGACGCGCCCGCGGCGGGGATGGACCACGAGGCCACGCGCGACGCGGTCCGCCGCTTCCGTCCGGACCTCCTCGTGGTCTATACCGGGCGCCTGAGCGAGCTGAACGACGTCGGGATCGCTGACGCGATCGTCGAGGAGCTGAAGTGCGACGCCGTGCTGGTCGGGCCGTACGTCGCCATCGACCCGGAAGGCGCGCTGCGATCCGCCCGCGCCGTGGACAAGGCGGTGGCCGGCGAGTTCGAGCCCGCGGTCGCGGGGCTGCTCGCGGGGACGCCGGTCGCCGATGTGCCCGGGCTGGTCCGCCGCGAAGGGGACGGGTTCGTGCGGAACGCGGCGCGCGCCCCGCTGACCGGCGCCGAGCTGGACGCGATCCCGTTCGTGTCGGGCTTCCTGGGGCGGCAGCTCGACCTCGGCTGGTACAGGACGCCGTCCGAGCTGTACCCGTACATGGACGTCATGACGGGCCGCGGGTGCGCGTGGGGCCGCTGCACCTACTGCCTGTGGGTGCACACCTGGGTCAAGGGGCCGACCTACAACGTCCGGTCGATCGACAACGTCGTCGAGGAGTTCCGCTGCATCGCGCGCGACCTGCCGCGCGTCCGCTCGGTCATGATCCAGGACGACACCTTCACCGGCGAGCGTGCGCACGAGTTCTCCGAGGCGCTTCTCCGGTCCGGGACGCGGATCCCGTGGTCGTGCTACGCGCGGGCCGACCTCCGGCCGGAGGCGCTCGCGGCGATGAAGCGTGCCGGGTGCCGCAACCTTCACGTCGGCTACGAGTCCGGCGACCCGGAGGTGCTCCGCCGCATCCACAAGGGCCTGACCGTGGAGCGGATGACGCGCTTCACCGCGGACGCGAAGCGGGCAGGGCTCCGGATCCACGGGGATTTCGCGATCGGGTTCCCTGGCGAGACGGTGGAGTCGGCGCGCGCGACGATCCGCTGGGCCAGGGCGCTCGACCCCGAGACCGCGCAGTTCCAGCTCATGATCCCGTTCCCCGGCACGCGCTACCACGACGAGATGCGCGACGCCGGCTGGCTGAACGCGGCGGGCGAGCCGGACATGCCCGCCTTCACGAACGAGCAGATCCGGGCGGTCGCCAAGGAGGCGTACCGCAGCTTCTACCTGACGCCGCGCTACGCCTGGCGCTGCGTGACGCACCCGCGCGAGCACCTGCTCGGCCGCATGAAGACGTTCCGGCGCGCGATCGCTGCCATGTTCTGGAAGCGGTGGTGACGGTGATGGCGGCGCCGACGCCATACGATCTGGCCGCGGCCTCGATCGGCACGCGGATCCGCATGGCGCGGCACGCGGCCTGGCTGGCGGGGCGGCGGTTCGGGAGCGCGCTCGAGTGCGGGTGCGGCCGCGGGACGTACACGCCCGCGATCCTGGCCGCGGCCGACCGCGTCGCGGCAGTCGACCTGTCTCCCGCGCTGGTCGCGCAGGTCCGGGAGCGGCTCCCGGCCGCCGACTGCCGGGTGGCGGATCTGTGCGCGCTCCCGTTCGCGGACGCCTCGTTCGACCTCGTGGTCGCGGCGGACGTGATCGAGCACGTGCCCGATCCGGCGGCGGCGCTGGCCGAGGTCGCCCGGGTGGCCCGGCCCGGGGCGGTGGTGCTCGTTTCCGTGCCCTCGGACCGGTGGCTGCGGGTGTGCCGCGTGCTGCACCAGGACCCGATGGCCTACGGGCACCACGTCCTCTTCGCCGGGCCCGACTTCGCCGGGATGTGCGAGGCCGCGGGCCTGTCCGTCGAGCTGCACGACCGCGTCCAGAGCGGCCTGTCCGCGCTCCTGGAAGGGCTGATCGTGGAGGCGTCCGCGGCCGCGTGGGGGCGGAGGACCGTGACCGGATCCTGCATGGCCGAGCGTGCGTCCGGGTCGTCGTCGATCCTCGCGCGCGCGTACCTCCACGGGAGCCGGCTGGCCTTCCCGGCGTTCGCGGCGATCGAGCGGGTGCTGCCGCGCGACTGGGGCTACGAGCACTTCTTCGTGCTGAGGAAGGGGGGCGCCGGTGGGGCCTGACGACGTGCTGCGGTTCCTGCGCAACCCCGGGCGCCTGTACAGCCGGATCGGCCTGTCGGTGCGTTACGGCCTCCGGCTCCGCAAGCCGCGCCTGCTGCTCCGGCTCGCCCGCAGCTACGCCATGGCGGTCGCGGGAATGCGCCCCATCCGCACGGTGGATTTCGCGCCGAGCTACCGCTGCAACATGCGCTGCGAGCACTGCTTCGCCGCGCCGCTCGCGGACCCGTCGCGGCCCGAGCTGGAGCCGCACGAGTACCGCCGGATCGCCGACGAGGCGGACGCGCTCGGCGCCGTGCACGTCGCGTTCCAGGGGGGGGAGCCGCTCGCGTACCCGCGGCTTGCCGAGGTCATCCGCGCCGTGGACCCGGGGCGGTTCGTGGTCAGCGTCACCACGAACGCCGCGCTGCTGGACGCGGCGCGCGTGGGCGATCTGGCGTCGCTCGGCGTTGACATGCTGACGATCAGCGTGGACAGCGCGATCCCCGAGGAGCACGACCGCTTCCGGTCGCACCCGGGCGCGCACGCCGGCGTGATGCGCGCCATCGACGCGGCCCTCGGGGCGGGCCAGTCCGTCTGCCTGAACACGTGCGTCACGCACGCCACCGTCCGCGGGCCCGGGTTCCTCGGGATCGTGGACCTGTGCCGCGAGCGCGGGCTGAAGCTGACCGTGGTCCTGCCCGCGTTCGCGGGGCGGTGGCGCGAGCAGTTCGACCTGATGCTGTCCGAGGACGACCGGCGCTTCCTCGACCGCCTGATGGCCGCGAACCCGTTCATCCGGCGCGACCTCGACGCGAACTACCTCCGCTGGGGCTGCGGCGCGGTGAAGGAGATGGTCTATGTGAGCGCCTACGGCGACGTGTTCCCGTGCGCGTACATCCACTGCTCGCTCGGCAACCTGCGCGAGGAGCCGCTGCGGGACGTCCTGCGCCGCGGCCTCCGCGTGCCCGCGTTCGCCGGGTACGCTCCCCGCTGCCTCGCGATGGAGGACCTGGACTTCATCCGCGGGCGGATGAACGTGACCGCCGGCGCGCGCCGCCTCCCCGTCCCGTTCGCGGCCATGTTCCCGGAGCACGCCGACGCGCCCCCCCCGGCGCGCCGCGGCCGCTCCTAGCGGTTCCCCTCCACCGCGAAGATCGCCCAGTGCGCGGAGCGCTCCGACTCGCGGAACCGCTCCGGCCGGGCCTCCATCCAGCCGACCTCGGGAGGGAAGGGGCGCTGCGCGAACACCACCTCGACGCGCTCGCGCTCGAGCCCCGCGATCCATGCGTCCGCGTCGCCGCCGGACGGGTCCACGTGCACCACGCGGTTCTGCATGCGGGCGCCCGCGAGCGGGTAGAAGAACCAGTCGTGGCCCGGCCACGTCCAGCCGTTCGCGATTGCGATCGTCGCGGGGGCGCCGGGGCGGTCCAGGCGCCGCCAGCCGTCCACCAGCGTGCGCGGGATCGCGTGCAGGTCGACGTGCCGCTCGTAGTGCTCCCAGCGGGTCCGGTCGCGGTACCCGCCGATCGCGACGAGACCAGCGACGCAGGCGGCGAACCCGACCGTGACCGCCGCGACGCGCGCGCGCCGTCCGATCCGCGCGCGCAGCCGGAACAGCAGGACGCCGAGCGCCATCGCCGCCGCCACGCCGGCCGCGGTCGCCAGTCCGGCGGCCGGCGACAGGAAGACGAGGTTCGCGTGGATCAGGTCCCCCCCGATCGCCACCGGCGCGGCACCGATCGCCAGGTGCCGCCACCGGCCGCGCAGGCGCTCCGCAACCGCGGCCGCGGCCGCCGACGCGAGGGCCAGCGACGGCAGCAGGAAGCGCGACGAGTGCTCCGGCCACAGCCGCCGGACGATGGCGGCGTCGGCCGACCCGTCCAGGAAGAACGCGAGCCCGGGCACGGCGCCCAGGAGCAGCACCAGCCCGTAGCCGTTCGGGAACCTCCGCAGGCGCATGGCGACCGCGGGCGCGAGCGCGATCGCGACGATCAGCGGGAACTTCGGCCCGGCCGAGGTCGGGCGGCCCTCCGGCGCATACGCGAACGTGGTCCGGAGCGCGATCGCGTCCATCATGTCGCTGCCGGTCCGGGCCTCCGAATAGACGCGCTCCAGGTACGCCGACCGCGGCGCCAGCTCGACCCCGGCGATCGCGAGAGGGTAGGGGTGGATGGGGTTGCCGGTGTCCGCGAGGTTCCTGGCGTACTGCTCGCCGCCCGCGGCCAGCACGACTGCCGCGCCGAGCCCGACCAGGGCGACGCGGCGGACGTTCCGGTCCCTGCGAGCGCGGGCGGCCGCGACCGCGAGGTGCGCTCCCCCGAGGATCGCGATCGGCGCCGCGGCCGTGAGCTTCGTACCGAGCGCGAGCCCCATCGCGAGGTACGCCACGATCACGTCCGCCGTCCGCTCGCGGTCCTGCCACCGGAGCACGAACAGCGTCGCGATCAGCACGAGCGCGGTCACCTGGAGGTCCACGTACTGGGTGGTCGCGTAGGCGAGCGCCGCCGGGCACGCCGCTACGAAGGCCGCGGCGAGCAGGGCGAACGGCCGCGACGCACCGAGCCGGCGCGCGATCCCGTGGCACGCCACCGCGACCAGCCCGAGCCACGGGAAGCCCGAGAGGTTCGCGAGCAGGTCCGTGCCGAAGGGGAGGACGATCGCGGCCGGCAGGACCTGTCCGAGGACCGGGAACCGTGCGTAGTTGCCGATCGCGGCGGGCCACGCGCCCGGCTCCGCGCCGCCGAAGGGCGACCCGAGGGGCCGGATCGCGCCGTCCTGGACCCAGCGGGCCACGAACGCCATGTGGTACGTCAGCGAGTCGTACGCGAGCGGGGGCATCAGCAGCGCGCGGGAAACCTCCAGGACGAACACGACCGCGATCGGCGCGGCGACGAGCGCCCGGACCGGCCGCTCCGCGAGCCACGCCCCGAACTCGCGCAGCCGGTCGGCGGCCCCGGGGGACCGCCCGTCCGGCAGGCGGATCGCGAGCCCGGCAAGCCCGGTCGCGGCGCACCCAGCGGCCACGACCCACGGAACGAAGACGCCCGCGAGCCCCGCGACGCGCACCACCAACGCCAGGAGGGCGAACGCGATCGCGCCGACCGCGGCGAGGTGTTCCGCCCCCCCGACGTCCCGATCGCGGAACGCCGCCCGCGCGATGCGGCCGGCGGTCCACAGCGGCCCGGCGGCGCACGCGAGGAGCGCGACGAGACCGGCGGTGATGGGGGCGGCGGCGTCCACGGCCCGGAATCGTAGCACGGCGGGCTGCGGCAGGACCGCGCCGATGCCGGCGGAGTGCGGTAGAATCGCCGCACCGTTGGGAAGCCCAGGGGCGGGTCATGCGTGAAGGGAGCTTGTTCGACGAGGCGCTCAGGCGGGGGCTCGAGTCCTATGTCGCCGAGATGCTCCGCATCCACGTCGCCGAGGGACTGCTGGCGCGCCCCGAGATCCGCGCCGCCCTCGGCCCGCAGCACTTCGAGCGCGTCCGCGCCGAGGTCCTCGATCGCCTTCGCCGCTCCGAGGAGGAGGGCCGCGAGGCCCGGCCGGCCGTCTCGACCGCGGTGTCGGACGTCCTGTCGCTGCTGTCGCGGATCGCGGGCAGGCCCGGCTCCGGGGGGGAGGGGTCGCCGTGACCGTCGGCTCGCTGTACCGCCTGCGCGACATCGGCCGCCTGCGGCGCATCGCGTCGGTGCTCGCCCGCCACGGGTTCGTGGACGTGGCAGAGCGCGTCCACGTCATGCAGGCGCTCCGGCGCATCGGCCGCATCTTCCGGCGCCGGTCCGCCGCGGCCGAGGTCATCCCGTGGACCCGCCGGATCCGGCTCGCGGCCGAGGAACTGGGCCCGACCTTCGTCAAGCTCGGCCAGATGCTCGCGACGCGGCCGGACCTCGTGCCCATGCCGCTCGTGCTGGAGCTGCGCCGCCTGCACGACGAGGTCCCCCCGTTCCCGTTCGAGGACGTGCGCGCGACGATCGAGGCCGAGCTTCGCCGCCCGCTCGCCGAGGTCTTCGAGTGGGTCGAGGAGGACGCGGTCGCCGCGGCGTCCATCGCGCAGGTCCATCGCGCCCGCCTGAAGACCGGCGAGGAGGTGGTGATCAAGGTCCAGCGGCCGCGCCTCCAGGAGGTGATCGGCGCGGACCTGCGGATCCTCCTGCTGCTCGCGCAGACCATCGAGGCGCGCGTCCCGGAGATGCGCCCCTTCCGCCCGGTCGCCATCGTGGAGGAGTTCCGCCGCTCGCTGTCGCGCGAGATGGACTTCTCGACCGAGCTGTCGAGCATGCAGCGCTTCGCCGCCAACTTCGCGGACGAGCCGATGCTGCACGTCCCGCACGGGTACCCGCAGCTCTCGACGCGCCGCGTGCTGGTCATGGAGCGCATCGAGGGCGCGAAGATCACCGACCGCGCCGCGCTCGACGCGATGGGCGTGGACGTGAAGGCGGTCGTGGACCTCGGGATGCGCTTCACGCTCCGGTCCATCTTCGAGCACGGGTTCTTCCACGCGGACCCGCACCCGGGCAACTTCTTCATCCGGCCGGACGCCTCCATCGCGCTGCTCGACTTCGGGATGATGGGCTCGGTCGAGCCGCAGCGCCTCGACGAGATGCTGACGTGGATGGTCGGTCTGCTGACGGGCGACCTCGACATGATGGTGGGGCTGCTGCTCGACGCGGACCTGATCGGCGACGAGACCGACGTGCGCGCGCTGCGCGGCGAGCTGCGCGGCATCGTGGACCGCTACCAGCACGCGGCGCTCGCGTCGATCGACGTGTCCGCGCTGATCTCCGAGGTCTTCGACGTCACGGTGCGTCACCACGTGTTCCTGCCCGCGGACCTGCTGCTGGTCGGCAAGGCGATGGCGACCATGGAGGGCATCGGGCGCGAGGCGTGGCCGGACTTCCAGCCGCTCGACGCCATCCGGCCGTACCTGACCGAGGTCTACCTGAAGCGCATGCTCGACGCGAAGAAGCACAGCCAGGTGGCGGTGCGCTCGCTGGTGGAGGGCGCGACGCTGCTGAAGGACGCGCCGCTCGACATCCGGCGCGTGCTCAGGAAGCTCCGGCGCGGCGAGTTGCAGATCGTTCACCGGTCCGCGGACGCGCCGGCGGAGATCCGCGCGCGCCACGCCCGGACCAACCGCCTGATCCTGGCCGCGCTCCTCCCGGTGTTCTTCTTCGGGGGTGTGTGGCTGACCGGGTCCGAATCGGCCTTGCACAACGCTGCCGGGCTGGTAAGCTTGGGTCTCGCTTGGCTGTTCTTCATCGGCCTGGGCATCTCGATGCTCGGCGACGGGAGGTGAGCATGAAGTACGCGGGGTGGGTCGTGGCGGGGGCGTTCCTCGTCATGGGTTGCGGCGTGAAGAACGAGGTCTACCAGCGGGACGTGAACTCGCTGAAGGACCAGATCGCCGAGGTCGAGGGCTTCAAGGCGCAGTGCCTCACCGACAAGAAGCGCCTGCTCGACGAGCTGGCCCTGCTCGGCAAGGAGAAGGGCGCGCTCGGCGCGGACCTGAAGAAGGCGCTGGACAAGGTCGAGGAGCTGCGCATCCAGGCCGAGAAGCGCAAGGCGAAGCTGCGCGAGCTGAAGGACAAGCTCCAGGCCATGCAGGCGGCCGGCAAGCTCCAGGTCGTCACCAGCAAGGGCCGCATGATCGTGAAGCTGCCGGAGGGCGTGCTCTTCGACGTCGGCAAGTCCAAGCTGAAGCCCGAGGGGCAGGCCGTCGTGGCGCAGCTCTCGCCGATCCTGGCCTCGCTCGAGGGCCGGCATTTCCAGGTGGTGGGTCACACCGACGACACCGGCACCGACGAGACGAACTGGAAGCTGTCCGCGAACCGCGGCCTGGAGGTCGCCATGTACATGATCACGCAGGGCTTCCCCCCCGAGCGCCTCGCCGCCGGCGGGTACGGCAAGTTCCAGCCGGTCGCGGACAACACCACGGACGAGGGTCGCGCCCAGAACCGGCGCATCGAGATCGTCCTGGTGCCCAACATCGAGGAACTGATGGGCTTCGGGGACGAGTGATTCGGCGGTCGGTCCGTCGGCCTCCGCCAAGCGACGAGGAGCTGATGGGCTTCGGGGACGAGTAGCGACATGCGCAACATCGCGTTCCTCCTGGCGATCCTGGCCGCGGCCCCCGCGTTCGCGGGGACCTGGACCTCGAAGACCGTCCCGGGCGGGCAGGGCGGCAACCTGCTCGGCCTCGCAGGGCCTTCGGAGACCAAGGCCTTCGGCATCGGCGCGATCAAGGACCAGCAGGGCAACGACCAGATGGTCTGGGTGAGGTCCCCGGACGGGGACACCTGGAGCATCCAGCAGATGCAGCCCCCGTCCCCGGGCGAGATGGTGATCCTGACTGACCTCCAGTGCGCGTCGGCGACCAGGTGCTTCGCGGTCGGGATGGGCATCAACCAGCAGACCATGGGGTTCTACAACCGCTTCGCGATCTCCACGGACGGAGGCGACACCTGGGCGTGGCCCCCTCCGCTGATGTACGCGGAGTCGCGGCTGATCATCCTGGACGAGCAGAACATCTGGGCCGTCGGCGGCGCGACGAACGGCCTGAAGTCGTCGAACGGCGGCAACAAGTGGACGTTCGTCACCCCGCGCATCGGCGACGACATGTTCACCGCGCTCCAGGACGGGAGCTTCATCGACCTGCAGAACGGCTGGCTGGTGAACGGGTCGGCCGAGACCGACGACAAGACGGGCAAGGTCACGGCGATCGACCCGAAGGGCGCGCTGCTGCGCACGACGGACGCCGGCAAGACGTGGACCGCCCTGTTCCGTGACGTCTCCGAGCTGCCGTCGCGCGTGAAGTTCGTCCCC
>VGRB01000107.1 GCA_016875475.1 Deltaproteobacteria bacterium | reverse complement strand
GCCGCGGCCGGGACCGCGTACTCCGCGGGGTCGTAGTCGGCCTGCTTGAAGGCGAGCGCGGCCGCTATCCCCCCGAGCGCGGCGAGCGCCGCGACCGAGGCGACCGTCTGTCCGCGCGTCCCCGCCATTCACGCCACCCGCACGAGGCACTGCCGCTTCTTGCCCGCGCGCAGGACCAGGAACGACGGCGACGCGAGGTGCGCGGACGACACGCGCGCGCCGAGGTCCGCGCGGACGTTGTTCACATAGACGCCGCCGGACTGGAGCAGCCGCTTCGCCTCGCCCCGCGACGACGACAGGGACGCGCGCACGAGCAGGTCCACGAGGTCGATCCCCGCCTCGAGCTCGGGCCGCGCCACCACGACCGACGGCACGTCCGCGAACACCGACGACAGCGTCTCGTCCGAAAGATCCTTTATCTCCGAGTAGTACACGACCTCGGCCGCGCGGGAGACCTCCCGGGCCACGTCCTCGCCGTGGAGCAGCCGGGTCACCTCGAGCGCGAGCGCGCGCTGGGCCTCCCGCCGCTCGGGGTCGGAATCGACCTGCCCGGCAAGCTCCGCGATCCGGTCGAGGGGCAGGAAGGTGTAGAGCTTCAGCAGCCGCACCACGTCCCGGTCGTCCTGGCGGACGAGGTACTGGTAGAAGTCCCACGGCGTGGTCCTCGCCGGGTCCAGCCAGATCGCGTTCCCGGCCGACTTGCCGAACTTCTCGCCCGACGAGGTCGTGACCAGCGGGAAGCACAGCCCGTGCGCGGACTTCCCGCGGACCTTGCGGATGAGGTCCATGCCCGCGGTGATGTTCCCCCACTGGTCGTTGCCCCCGACCTGGAGGCCGCACCCGTGCGCGTCCGAGAGGTGCAGGAAGTCGTACGCCTGGAGCGTCATGTAGCTGAACTCGGTGTACGAGAGCCCGGACTCCGACTCCAGCCGCGACCGCACGGACTCCTTGGCCAGCATGTACGACAGCGGGAAGTGCTTGCCCACGTCGCGCAGCCAGTCCACGAAGGACATCGCCCCGATCCAGTCGTTGTTGTCGAGCAGGAGCGCGGGGTTGTCGCCCTCGAAGTCGATCAGCCGCTGCATCTGCCGCTTCACCGCGGCCTTGTTCCGCTCGATCTCGTCCCGGGACAGGAGGTTGCGCTCGGACGAGCGCCCCGAGGGGTCGCCGATCATGCCGGTCGCGCCGCCGACCACGACCAGCACGCGGTGGCCGGCGCGCTGGAAGTGCGAGAGCGCGACCACCGGGACGAGGTGCCCGAGGTGCAGGCTGTCCGCGGTCGGGTCGAAGCCGCAATAGACGGTGAAGCGTTCCTTGGCGAGCAGGTCGCGCAGCTCGGGCGAGGTGACCGCGGACACGAAGCCGCGGGCCTCCAGGGTGTCGAACACGGACTCCAAGGCGGACCTCCGGTCATCCAGGACCCTTCGGCATGTTACAACACGTCAGGCAGGATTGGCGCGCGCGGGCCCCGGCGCGCCGGGAGGAGCGGGATGGACCACCTCGACGGACGCATCCGGGTCGTACGCGGCGACATCACGAGCCTGACCGTGGACGCGATCGTGAACGCGGCGAACCGGACCCTGCTCGGCGGGGGCGGCGTGGACGGCGCGATCCACCGCGCCGCGGGCCCTGGCCTGCTCGACGAGTGCCGCGGGATCGGCGGGTGCCCGACGGGCGAGGCGCGCCTGACGGGCGGCTACCGGCTCCCGGCGCGGCACGTGATCCACACGGTCGGGCCGGTCTGGCACGGCGGGGCCCGGGGCGAGCCCGACCAGCTCGCCGCGTGCTACCGGAACAGCCTCGCGCTCGCCGCGAAGCAAGGCCTGCGCACGGTGGCCTTCCCGGCGATCTCGACCGGCGTCTACGGCTACCCGATCGAGGACGCCACGCGCATCGCGGTCCGCGAGGTCGCCGCGTTCCTCGCCGGCCACCCCGGGATCGAGCAGGTGACTTTCGTCTGCTTCTCCGATCGGGATGCGGCGGTCTACGAGCGGGAGTGCTCGAGGGCGTGAGCCGTCACACGACGATCCCGCCGACCGGCCCCTCGGCCGCGACGCCGGGGAACACGACCGCGTCGCGAACGACCGCGCCGGGGGCGACCGAGGCGCCCTCGCAGACGACCGCGCGCGGACCGACGGTCGCGCCCGCGCCGACGCGCGCGCCGCGGCAGATCACCGCGGGCTCGATCACGGTCGCGGTCGGGTCCACCTCGGCCCCGCCGGGGACGGGCAGGCCGCGCGCCGCGAACAGCGACGGCATCCGCGGGTGCAGTTCCCACTGGAGGTCCAGGTAGCGGGCCGCGGTCCCGATGTCGCAGAACAGCCCCCCCTGGACCTCGCCGCAGACCTTGATGCCCGCGGCCATCATCGGGATGAGCCCCCGCTCGACCAGGCAGGACACCTCGCCGGGGGGGAGGAAGTCGAACACGCGCGGACCGAGCACCGCGATGCCCGAATAGACGTACCTCGGCCCGCCGCGGTCCTGCGGCCTCCCGCGGATGCCGACGACGCGGTTGCCGGCGTGGCAGACCTCGACCAGCCGCGCCTCGGGCCGATCCTCCGGATCGGACAGCGCGAGCGTGGCCGCGGCGCCGGATTCGCGGTGGCGCGCGACGAGGTCCGCGAGGTCCCAGTCGGAGAACGCGTCCCCGTTGTGCAGCAGGAACGCGTCCTCGCCGCGGAAGAACTCGCGCACCGCGGACAGGCCCCCTCCCGTGCCGAGGATCACGGGCTCGTCCGAGTAGGTCAGCCGCACCCCGAGCCGCTCGCCCGAGCCGAGCGCGCGCACGATCGCGGCCGGGAGGTGGTGCAGGTTGACCGCCGCCTCGGTGACGCCCGCTCCCGCGAGCGCCCGGATCGCCCACTCGATCGCGGGCACGCCGAGCACGGGGAAGAGCGGCTTCGGCACGCGGTCGGTCGCGGGCCGGAGCCGCGTTCCGAGCCCGGCCGCGAGGATCATGGCCTTCATCCGAAGTGCTCCGGCAGGTACTCGGCGAGGACCTCGCGCGCCTCGCGGAACTCCGGGAACCGATCGATCGCCTCGCGTGCGTATGCGAGGGACCGCGGGATGTTCGGCAGGAACTTCGGGTTCTTCTTCACCCGCTCGATATAGACGAACCTTCCGGAATCCTTCAACTTGCGCTGCATGGCCTGGAGCTGGAACGCGTCCGACAGCTCGTCCGCGGACGGCGTCCACAGGCCCTCGTCGGCGCGGGCGGCGCGGTACTCGGCCTCGATGGCGGCGACCTCCTCGGGCGCGAACGCGACGTAGCTGTCGCGCAGCAGCGCCACGAGGTCGTACAGGTACGGCCCCTGGAGCGCGTCCTGGAAGTCGATGAGCCGGAGCCTCCCGTCCCGGACCATCAGGTTGCGGCTCTGGAAGTCGCGGTGCACGAAGCCCTGCGGCAGCGCCACGAGCCGCCGCACGACCTCCGCGAAGAACGCGGAGAGGACGTCGCGATGCGCGGGCGCCGGCGTACGCCCGGTCCAGGCCACGAGCAGCCACTCGTAGAAGTGCTCCAGCTCCCACCGGAGCAGGCCCTCGCCGAACCGGCGCCGGAACGCGATGCAGGCCGGGTCCGGGCTCCTCGCGGCGAGCGCGTGCATCCGTGCCGCGAGCCGCACGGCCTGCCGGTAGAGCGGTACCTTGGGCGAGCCCGAGGCGAGCGCCCGCTCGACCGACACGTCGCCGAGGTCCTCGAGCACGAGCACGCCCGCCGGGAGGTCCTCGTGCAGCACCTCCGGCACCGGGATCCCGCCCGACCGCAGGTACGCGCCCACGTCCAGGAACGGGAGCCGCGTCGGCCGCTCGCCGTCCACGACCTCCTCGCTCTTGAGCGGCTCGTCCGCGAGCTTCATCAGCACCGCGGTCCCGCCGTCCGGCAGGTACGCCCGCCAGTACGAGCGGTTCGACGCGTCGCCCGCGAGCTTGTCGAACCGGACCCCCGCGCCCGGCGCGCCATCGCCACCCGCGCCCGCGCCGCGCATCGCGTCGCCGAGCGCCGACACCACGACCTTCCAGTCCAACCCGGCACCTCCGAACGGTCCCGGCGGCAAGCGTACACGCCCGCACCGCGGCGCGCCAAGGACGTGCGCGGTCCTGGGCGATCCGCGCCGAGGCCCGGATCGCGCGGCGTCCGCAAGGCACGGAGTGGGACGGCCGCACGGCCGCGCGATATACTCGTCCGGACGAGGAGGTGCCTTCGATGGACGCCGAGGTCTTCATCCTTCTGGTGGACGACGAGGAGCCGGTGCTGAACGCGCTCGAGCGGACGCTGCGGCAGGACGGATACCGCATCCTTCGCGCCAACGACCCGACCCGCGCGCTCGAGATCGTCGGCCGCGAGGCGATCGACCTGATCATCTCGGATCACCTGATGCCCGGGATGAAGGGGCTCGATTTCCTGAAGGAAGTCCGCAAGATGCGGCCCGAGACCATCCGCATCCTCCTGACCGGCCACGCGGACCTGGAGATGGCGATCCAGGCGATCAACCAGGGCGAGGTCTACCGCTTCTTCCGCAAGCCCTGGGACGACGCGGAGCTGCGGATGGACGTGCGGATCGCGGTCACCCAGCGGCGCCTGGAGCGGCACAACCTGGAGCTGGCCGAACAGGTCCGCGCCCAGGCCAACCAGCTCGCGGAGCTGGAGCGCGTGCACCCCGGCATCACCTCGGTCAGGCGCAACCGGACCGGCGCGATCGTGATCGAGGACGAGGACCTGTGAGCGAGACCGTCACCGGCAGCGTGCCGCGCGCGCGCGTCCTGGTCGTGGACGACGACGACGGGTGCCGCAGGGCGGTCGCGCGCACGCTCGACCGCGCCGGCATGGCGGCGGACCTCGCCTCCGGCGTCGCGGAGGCGACCGGGGCCCTCGCGGCGCGACACGCCTGCATCGTCACGGAGTTCCGGCTCGCGGACGGCGCCGGCGTGGACCTCCTTTCCCGCGCACGCGACGTGGACCCGGACGTCGGACGCGTGGTGCTGACCGGCGTCGTGGACCCGGGCGTGCTGGAGGACGCGGTCAACCGCGGCGCGGTGCACGCCTTCTTCGGGAAGCCGTGGGACCCGGCCGCGCTCGTCCAGGGCATCCGCGCAACGATCGAACGGTGCCGCCTCGCGCGCGAGAACCGCCTGCTGGTCGGGCGGCTGACGGACCGGAACCGGGAGCTGGAGCGGCTCGTGGCCGAGCGGACCGCGCAGCTCGAGCGCGCCAAGCGCGAGCTGGAGGCGATCTTCGACGCGTGGGAGGGGCCGGTCGCCCTGACCGCGCCCGGGATGACCGTGATCCGGGCCAACCGCGCCTACGCGGCCCGCGGCCGCCTGGGCCTTCGCGACGTGCCCGGACGCCGGTGCCACGAGGTGCTCTTCGGCGCGCACTCGCCGTGCCCGGGCTGCCCGCTCGCGGCCGCGGCCACCGGGCCGGCGCGGGGTGCCGGCGGGCCGGCCGGGTCCGTCCCCGTCGAGGCGCAGCCCGTCGGGATGCCGTCCGGCAGCGTCGCGTTCCTGTGCAGGTACGCCGCATGACCGCGGGTCCCCCGGCCGACCGCGCGATCTCGCCCCGGCCCGAGGGCGTCGTTGTCGAGGTCGCGGTGCGACCGCGCGCGGGCCGGTGCCGGGTGCGGGGCCTGTCCGGCGGCAGGGTGAAGGTCGAGGTGACCGCGGCCCCCGAGGGCGGCGAGGCGACCGCGCAGGCGCTCGCGACCCTCGCGGCGGCGCTCGGCGCGCGCGCGTCGGACGCGGTCCTGATCCGCGGCATGCGGGACCGCCACAAGACCGTGCTGGTGAAGGGAGTGACGCTCGCGGCCGCCGAGGCGGCGCTCGGATTGAGCGATCCGTAGGCGGGCACGCCGTCGCCCGCCGCTCCGGAGTTTCCGACATGGCAGGGAAGCCGGCCAGGAAGAAGTCGTCGGGAGGACAGGGGGGGTCGGGGGGTACCACACACTGGGCGCTCGCGATCCCGCTCGCGGTCGCGGCCGGGTGCCTCGTCTTCCTGAGCTTCCCGACGTGGGACATCTTCCCGCTCCAGTGGATCTCCCTGATCCCGCTGGCGATCGCGGTCCGCGGCCGCGGCGGGTGGGGCGGCTTCGGGCTCGGCTTCCTGGCCGGACTCGCGACGAACGTCGGCGGCTTCCACTGGATGAACTACCTGCTGTCCGAGTTCGGCCACATGGGGCCGATCGCCTCGAACGCGATCATGGTCCTGATGGCGGCCTACCAGGGACTGACCTTCGCGGTGGGGTCCGGCCTCTCGTCCGCGGTGGCGTCGCGCCTCTCGTGGGCGACCTGGACCGCGGTCTTCCCGTTCGTGTTCACCGCGATCGAGCACCTGGTCCCGTTCATCTTCCCCTGGTACTTCGCGAACGGCCAGCAGCTCTTCCCCGCCGTGACCCAGGTGGTCGAGATCACCGGGGTCGGCGGGCTGACGTTCCTGATCGCGCTCGTGTCGTGCGCGCTCGGGGCCGTGGTCGTGGCCCGCCTGGACGGCCGCGGCTTCCCGTGGAAGACCGTGGTGCCGGCCGCGATCCTCCTGGTCGCGGACCTCGCCTTCGGGGTCGTCCGCATCCGCGAGATCGACGCGCGGGTCGCCGGAGCGCCGAAGCTGTCGGTCGGCATGGTCGAGGCGGACGTCGGCATCTGGGAGAAGGAGGCGAAGCAGCCGGACGGATCGCCCATGCCGGTCGCGGATCAGGTCGGCATGCTGTACGGCAACCTCCTCAAGCACCAGTACCTCTCGGCCGAGCTGGCCGCGGAGTCGCCGGACCTGATCGTGTGGCCCGAGTCGTCCTACATCCCGCTTCGCGAGGTCTATGGCCGCCGGACCGACATGACGCACGTCGCCGTCACCGCGGACGGCCGGGTGCTCGCGATCGAGCACGGCAAGCCCCGCCCGTTCGGCGATCCGTCGATGCGGGTGACCGGGCTCCGCGGCGTCGCGGCCGCGCACGAGGAGCTGATCGTGGCGGTCGGACCGCGCGGCGCCGCGTACCTGTGGGACGGGAAGTCGTGGACCCGCGAGCCGACCGGCGTGGACCGGGACCTGCTGGCGGTCGCCGTCACCACGGAGGGCGAGGCCCTGGCGGTCGGCGTCCAGGGCGCCGCGGCCGCGAGGCGGGGGGGCAAGTGGAAGCCGGTCGAGACGAGGACGACGGAGGACCTGCGCGCGGTCGTCCGGCACGATGACAGGGGCTTCGTCGCGTCGGGCGACGGCGGCGCGCGGGTCGCGTGGAACGGCCGGACCGCGACGGTCCTCCCCCCCGGCGAGGGAGCGGACGCCGGGCACCTGCACGACGCGGGCGGCGGGCCGGTCCCGCGCGTCGAGGGCGCGGTCGCGGTCGCGTTCGTCCCGTTCCGCGAGGGCTACCCGCTGCCACACGACGTCAAGTGGATCTACGGCGCGACGACCCCGCTGCCGCCCGGCGGCATGGTCGACATCGCCGCGGCCGTGGGCGCGGACGCCCGCACGGCCGAGCGCGACCGCAACGCCCCGGTCCGCGGGTTCTCGGCCCCGCTCCTGTTCGGCGCGATCACGTACGAGGACCGCCCGGACGGCGACCCGGCGTACTTCAACACGGCGCTCCTGATCGACCGGGACGGCCGCGTGCTCGGCCGCTACGACAAGAACTACCTGCTCGTGTTCGGCGAGTACCTGCCGTTCGCCAGGTGGTTCCCGTTCCTGAAGAAGTGGCTGCCCGAGTCGGGCGACTTCGAGGCGGGCGAGACGGTCGAGGTCTTCAGGCTCCCGCACCCGGACCACGGCGAGGTCCGGCTCGGCGTGATGGTCTGCTACGAGGACATCATCCCGTCCTTCACGCGCCGGCTCGCAGGACTCGACCCGAACGTGCTGGTGAACGTGACGAACGACGCCTGGTTCGGAAAGACCGCGGAGCCGTGGCTCCACCTCCAGCTCGCCACGTTCCGCTCGATCGAGAACCGCCTGTACATGGTCCGGTCCACCAACACCGGCGTGTCCGCAATCGTCGATCCGGTCGGCCGGCTCGTCCGGACCACGTCGCTCGACGGCGCCGAGACGGTGTCGGCGGACGTCGCGATCCTGTCGGGCGACACGATCTACCGCCGCTACGGCGACGTGTTCGCGTGGGCGTGCTGCGGCATCGCCGCGATCCTGCTCGGCGTCGCCGTCGCCCGGAGAAGGAGTTGATCGAGGACCCGCACGTCGTGGTCCGCGACCCTGCCGGCCGCGACCTGCCCGCGAACGGCCCGTTGCGCGCCGGAATCGAGCAGTCCACCCTCGCCGACGGCACCGCGATCCTGCGGCCGTCCGTCGCCAACGAGGGCGCCTCTCCGGTCCGACTCGGCGAGGTCGCGGTCAGGGTCCGCGCGCTCCCGGCCGGCGGCACCGCGACCGCGAGGGTCTTCGTCAACGGCTGGTGCACCGCCTCGCCCGCGCTCTTCCTGCCGGCCGACGCCCGCGGCTCGGACGCGTGGTGGCGATTCCCCCCCCCGACCCTCCTGCCCGGCGCGGTCCGGCGGATGATCCTGCCGGAGGGAGCCTCCTTCCCGCGCCGGCGGGGCGGCTTCGAGAGCGAGTGGGTGACCGCGCTGGTCGCGCCGGACGGGTCCTCGACCGCGATCGGTTGCGCCGGGTTCGAGCACCACTTCACGTCCGTGCGCGTGGACGCGCCCGCGGGCACGGTCGAGGTCGCGGCGCCTTTCGACGGCGCCGTGCTGGCCCCCGGTGCCGTGCGGCCGCTGGAGCCGGTGGCCGCGGTCGGGGCCCCGACCCCGTTCGACGCGCTCCGGGCCTGGGCCGGCGTCGCGGCGAGCCGAGGCTTCTCCCGCGCGACGCCGCTCCGGCTCTGGTGCTCGTGGTATTCCGGGTTCCACGACCGGATCGACGCGGCCTCGATGGCCGCGAACCTCGAAGGCCTCCGGCCGCACCGGGACGTCCTGCCGTGCTTCCAGGTGGACGACGGCTGGCAGCGCGCGATCGGCGACTGGACCTCGACCAACGAGAAGTTCCCCGCGGGCCTGCCCGCGCTCGCCGCGGACGTCGCGGCGGCCGGCTTCTCGCCGGGGCTATGGCTCGCGCCGTTCTCCGTTTCGCCGCGCTCCGAGGCATTCCGCGGCCGGCCCGACCTCGTGGTCCGCTCGCCCTCCGGCCGCCCGGTCCGCGCCGGTTTCGTGATGGGCTCGACCGGGCCGCGCTCCTACCACGCGATCGACACGACCCACCCCGACGCGGCCGCGCGGCTCGGCGACCTGTTCCGCGAGCTGTGGGCGATGGGCTGGCGCGTGTTCAAGCTCGACTTCCTGACGGCCGCGTGCGTGGCCGGGGTCCGCGCGGACCCCGCGGCCACGACGTGCGAGGCGTATCGCCGCGGACTCCGGGCGATCCGCGACGCCCTCCCGCCCGAGGCGGTCCTGCTGTCGGGCATCGCCCCGGTCTTCGCGGGCGCGGGCCTCCTCGACGCGCAGAGGACCGGCCCGGACACCTTCTACGGCCGGCCCGCGTGGCGCACGGCCGCGCAGGGCCTGCTGCGGGACCGGTGCACCCCGGGCGTCCGGAACTCGCTCGCCGCCGCGATATCCCGCAGCTTCACGGACGGCGTGCTGTTCAGCGCGGACACGGACACGTCCGTCGCCTGGGGGGTGCCGGAAGGCGTCGGCCGGATGATCGAGGCCGTGACGCTCCTCGCAGGGGGCACCTCCGGGGTCGGACACGACTTCCGGACCGGGCCGCGCGACCTCTCGGCGTTCGCGTCCCTCGCGGCGGCCGCGGCGGCGCGGGGCGGGGTCCGCGTGCCGGACCTCGCCGAGGGCCCGTTCCCCCGGCACCTCGTCTCGGAGGACCGCTCCGGCCGCCCCGCGCTCTACGCCGTGCTGAACCCCGACGCCTCCCCCGCGCGCATCCCGGTCCGCCTGGACGTCCCCGCGCACGCCACGGACGCGTACACCGGCGCGCGCGTCCGCCTGGAGCCCGGGGTCCCCGTGGACGTGCCCGCCCGCGACGCGCGGGTGTTCGTGCTGGACCCTGATCGTCGACATTGAACGGCCGACCCGCTACATTCCGCACCGTTCGAGGCGAGGCTCGGAAGTGGCCGGCTTCCTCGGAACCGTCCGTGGCCGCAAGCGTTCCGCGGCCGTGCTGCGCTCGCTCGCCGAGGTCGAGGTCCCCGAGGTCATGGACCACGCCTCCGCGTTCCCGATCGCGATCCGCAAGGCGACGGGCGCGCGCGTGACCGACGCGGACGGCAACCGCTACCTCGACCTGACCGGCTTCTTCGGCGTGGCCCTCGCCGGCCACCGCAACCCCGCCGTCGCGACCGCGATCCGGACCCAGGCGGGCAGGCTCCTGCACGGAATGGGCGACGTGCACCCGGCCGAGGTCAAGGCCCGCCTGCTCCGGCTGCTCGCGGCCCGGATGCCGGCGCCAGGGTACCGGGGCCTGCTCGGCCTGTCCGGCGCCGACGCGGTCGAGGCCGCTCTGAAGTTCGCCGCGGCCGCGACCGGCAGGGGCGCGGTGCTCGCGTTCGAGGGCGCCTACCACGGGCTCTCCGGCGCCGCGCTCGAGGTCACGCACGGCCGCACCTTCCGCGAGCCGTTCCGGGCCGCGCTCTCGGGCCGCGGGAGGTTCGCGCCGTGGCCCGCGCGGGACGGATCCGACCTCGACCGGTGCCTGTCCGCGGCCCGCGCGCTCGCCCGCGACCCCGCGAACGACGGACCGGCCGGCGCCGTCATCGTCGAGCCGATCCAGGGACGGGGGGGGATCCGCGTTCCACCGCCGGGCTTCCTGGCCGGCCTCGCCGGGATCGCCCGGGAGGCGGGCGCCGCCCTCGTGGTGGACGAGGTCTATACCGGCTGCGGACGCACCGGCGCGTTTCTCGCGTCCGCCGCCGGGATCCGGGGCCCGGACGCGATCTGCCTCGGCAAGGCGCTCGGCGGGGGGCTCCCGATCTCCGCCTGCATGATGGCGCCCGGGCTCGCGTCCGCGGTCAAGGGACTGCCGTCCGAGGCGCCCCACACCGGCACCTTCCTCGGCCACCCGCTCGGGGCGGCGGCCGCGATCGCGGTGCTCGGCGAGATCGATCGCCGCGGACTCCTCGCCGCGGCGGTGCGCGTCGGCGACCGCATCCGCGAGAGGGCGGACGCGTGGCGACGCCGATTCCCGTCCGTCGCGGACGTGCGGGGCGCGGGCGCGATGGTGGGCGTCGAACTCGCGCGGCCCGAGGTCGCCGGCCGCACGGTCGAGGCCGCGCTCCGCGCGGGGGTGATCCTGCTGACCGAGGGACCGGCCGGCGACGTGCTCGCGTTCACCCCGCCGCTCACGATCGCGGATGCGGACCTCGATCGCGCTCTCTCCGCGGTCGAGACGGCCCTCGCGGAGGCGGCGACGTGACCGACCTCGCCCTCCTCGCCGCGGACGTCCGCGCCGCGATCCGGGCCGGGGGACCGGCGACGGACGCGGACTTCGAGGACCTCTGCCTCGCGATCGCCGGGGCCCAGGGACGGCTCCGCGAGGGCGACGCGGACGGGCTCGACCGGATCGAGCCCGTGCCCGAGGGCGCCTTCAAGCTGATGACCGTCGCCTGCTTCCCTCCCTCGGAGGCCGAGGCCGAGTTCCGCACCTCCGGCACCACGACCGGCTCGCCGGGCCGCCACCTCGTCCGCGACCTGCGCCTGTACCGCGAGTCCGCGCTGGCGGGCTTCGATCGGTTCGTCCTCTACCCCCCTCGGCCCGCGAGGGTCGTCACGCTGATCCCCCCCGGGGAGGCCCGGCCGTCGTCGTCCCTGTCGCGGATGGTGTCGTTCGCGCTCGAATGCGATTGGGCGCTTCCCCCGTTGGTCGCGCGTGACGGCGACTCGCTCGCGCTCGACCGGCTGCTGCCCGCGCTTCGCGGCGCCGGGCGCGACGGCGAAGCGCTCGTCATCCTCGGAACCTCGCTCGACTTCCTGACGCTCCTCGAGGCGCTCGCCGCGGCCGGGGAGGCGATCCGGCTCCCCGCGGGCAGCCGCGTCATGCACACCGGGGGAGAGAAGGCGAGCGGCCGCGAGCTGTCGCGCGAGGCGCTCGCGCACCGCCTCGTCGCCGCGCTCGGGATCGCCCCGGAGGACGCGGTCGAGGAGTTCGGGATGACCGAGCTGCTCTCCCAGGCGTACGACGCCCCGCGCGTCACCGGCGGGGGCCCGCGGAGGCTAGTGCCGGTGCCGTGGATGCGGTCCCGCGTGCTCGACCCCGGGACGCTCGCAGAGGTCCCCGCAGGCGCGACCGGGCTCGTCTGCCACTACGACCTCGCGAACGTGCACACCGCGGTCGCGGTCCTGACGGGCGACCTCGCGACCGGGGCCGCGGACGGCTTCTCGGACGTGCGGCGCGCTCCCGGCGCCGCCGCACGCGGCTGCTCCTCGGAGGCATCGGACCGTTGGACGCACTCCCGCACGCCGACGAGCTGACCGCGGCGCTGTCCGGCCTCGCCGCGTGGTGGCTCAGCCCCGGCCCGTCGCGCGACGCGGCCGTCGCGGTGGTCTCCGGGTCGACCGGCTGGCCCTTCCCGCACGCAGCCGAGGCCGTCCGCCGGGCGTTCTCCCCGTACACCCCCCGTACGATCGCAGGCATCGTCCGGGCCGGCGGCGGCCCGGGGCCGCGGCCGGGATACCTGCTCGCGATCCTGGCGGGACGGGTCCCCGCGGTCGCCGCGAACGCGGTCATCCGGTCCCTCGCGGCCCGGGTGCCGGTGGTGCTGAAGCCGTCCTCCGCCGAGCCGGAGTTCGCGCGCTTGCTGGTCGCCTCGGTGCGGGCGGTCGCGCCGGTGATCGCCCCCCGCGTCGCCCTGCTCGACCTGCCGTCGTCGGACCCGCGGCTCGCGCAGGCGGTGCGCGACGCCCCGGCCTGCCTCGCCTACGGATCCGACGCGTCGGTCGCGGCCGTGGTCGCGCTCCGGCCCGGCCTCCCCACGCTCGTCGGGGCGCACCGCGAGTCGTTCGTGCTCGCGTTCGCGGACGCGCTCCGCGACGGGTCCGCGGCCCGCCGGCTCGCGACCGCCGTGGCGGACGACGTCGCGATCTACGACCAGTCCGGCTGCCTGTCGCCGCACTACGCGCTGGTGGAGTTGGGGGGCCTCCCCCCCCATGCCTTCGCCGCGCTCCTCCGCGACGAGATGGCGCGAGCGGCGCTCCGGGTCCTCCCGGCCCCGCCATCGATTGCCGAGGTCGCCGGGGTCCGCATGTTCGTCGAGGAGTGCCGCGCGCTCGGGGGCCTGGTCCTGCCCGGTCCCGCCGGCATCCCACCCGCGGTGGTCCTGCTCCCGCCGGGCGCGCCGGCGCGGCCCGGTCCGGGTCTCCGGGTCGTGCAGGTACTCCCGTTCGAAGGCGAACCGGACCCGGACGCGCTCCTGCCCCGCCTCGCCGGCCGCGTGCAGGGCGTCGCGGTCGCGGGCGACCGGTCCCGTGCGCACCCGCGTGCCGCCGCCGCCTTCGCCGCCCACCCGGCCCACCGCCCCTGCCGCGCCTGCGCCCCGGGCCGCCTCCAGCGACCGCCCGCGTCGTGGCCGGAGAACGGGGTCGTGATCGAGCGCGCGCTGTCGGGATTCCGTCCGTGAGACACGGTGCTGCCGCCGGAGCGGACCGCCTGCTTCGTGGCGCATCCGCGAACGGATTGCGGGTGGCTTGCGGCCGGCGGCGGGAGGACCGCGACCGCGGTCTTCGGCCCGGACGACGTGGTCGGATGCCTGACCTGACGCGCGCCTCGGTTACCATGTGCGGTCGGAGGCGGGACGCATGTCCGGATCCGGGTGCCCGCTCGTGCTCCTCCTGGTGCTCGTCGCGTGTGGCGGGGGCTCCGGTCCCCGGGGAGCGGACGTCCCGTCCGACGCGGTCGCGGACGCGATGCCCGATCCCTCGGCGGACCTCGTCCCCGACGTTGCCCCCGACCCGGACCCTGCCCCCGAACCCGAGCCCGAACCCGCCCCGGACCCTGCCCCCGAACCCGAGCCCGAGCCCGAGCCCGAACC
>VGRB01000106.1 GCA_016875475.1 Deltaproteobacteria bacterium | reverse complement strand
CGAGGCCGCTGTCGTGCCGGTCGCCGACGACCGCTGGGGCGAGGTCGGGCACGCGTTCGTAGTCATGCGGGCCGGCGCCGCGACCGATACGGACGCCCTCGGCCCGTTCCTGAAGGAGCGGCTCGCGGGATACAAGGTCCCGAAGCGCTTCACGCGTCTCGACGCGCTCCCCCGCAACGCGGTCGGGAAGGTGGTCAAGGCGGACCTGGTCGCCCCGGGCTCCGCGGAGGCGAACCGCCATGGATGACCGCGACCTGCACGACCTCCGCGCCCCGATCGGCGTCGTCGGGCTCGCCACCTGCCTGCCGTCCGGCCGGGTCACCGCCGCCGGGATCGCCGCGATGACCGGCGGCGCCTGGACCGAGGCCGCGGTCAGGGAGAAGCTCGGGATCGACGAGAAGACCGTCGCTGGACCGGACGACGGCGCGCAGGAGATGGGGGCCCGGGCCGCGGCCGCGTGCCTCGAGCGTGCCGGCGTCGACCCGGACGAGGTCGACGCGATCCTGTGCATCGGCGACGAGCTTCGCGAGTACCCCATGACGACGTCCGGCATCTACATCCAGGAGCGGATCGGCGCGCGGCGCGCGTGGGCCCTCGACGTGATGCAGAAGTGCTCGTCGTTCGCGGCGGGCGTGCGGCTCGCGCGCGGCCTGATGCGGTCCGAGCCCGCGACCCGCACGGTGCTCCTCGCGGGGGGGTACAGGAACGGCGACTGGATCGACTACACGAACCCGCGGGTCTCGTTCATGTACAACCTCGCGCCGGGCGGCGGCGCGATCCTGCTGCGCCGGGGCCACCCGGAGAACCACGTGGTCGGCGTGTCGCTCTGCTCGGACGGCGCGCTCTCGCGGCTCGTGGTCGGGCGCCCGGGCGAGCCGGGAGCGGCCGGCGGCACGCTGGAGGTCACGGACCAGGACGAGATGCGCCGGCTGCTCGCGGAGCGCTCGGTCCCGAACTTCCTGCGGGTCGTCCGCGAGGCCCTGGCCGAGGGCGGGCTGTCGCAGGCCGACATCGGCTACCTCGCGCTCCTGCACATGAAGCGGTCCGGCCACCGGGAGATCCTTGCGGCGCTCGGGCTGTCCGAGGAGCGGTCCATCTACCTGTCCCGGTACGGCCACGTCGGCCAGTTCGACCAGATCCTGTCGCTGGAACTGGCGATCGCCGAGGGCAGGGTGAAGCCGGGTGACGTGGTCGTGGGAGTCGGGGCGGGGATCGGGTACTCGTGGGGGGCGGTGGCGCTGAGGTGGGGCCCCCCGCCGGGGCAGCCGCCGCGCGCCCTCGGGCCGCGGCGTGAACGCCGCCGCGGCCCGCCCGGAACGAATGGGACGGGTGCGCGGCGGCTGGGGCTGCAGTCATGCTGAACGACGTGGCGGGTCACGCCCGCAGCATCGCCGGGACCTGGTTCGGCTTCTGGAGCCGCGAGCTGCTCCGGGCCTCGACCTACCTGGAGCACGCCTTCCCGACGACGACGCCCGAGCCGCGCTGGGCCACGCCCGCGGAGACGAGCCGGCTGCGCGACACGGTGCACCTCCGCCTGCCCGCGCCGGGCGAGGGCGGCGGGCTTCCAATCCTGGTGGTCACGCCGCAGGTGAACCACAGCTACGTCGCGGACTTCGCGCCCGACCAGAGCCTCGTCCGCACCCTGCTCGCCGCGGGCGCGGGCCGGATCGCGGTCACGGACTGGCAGCCGCCGCCGCGCCGCCCGTACCGCATCGCGGATTCGATCGACGACATCGTCGCCTGCATCGACGCGCTCGGCGGGCGCGTACACCTCGCGGGCCTCTGCCAGGGCGGCTGGCAGTGCGCGATCGCGGCCGCGCTCCACCCGGACAAGGTGGCGACCCTCACCCTCGCCGCGGCGCCGGTCGACGCGCACGCGGGCCGCACGAAGCTGCACGACTTCGTGCACGGCCTGCCCATGGCGTTCTACGAGAACCTCGTCCGCACGAACGGCGGCGTGGCGCCCGGCGCCGCGCTCGCGACCGGCTTCGACCTGCTCCGCCCGGAGGAGCGCTTCTGGCGGAACTACCGCGACCTGTGGCTGAACGCGCTCGACCCGGGGTACGTCGCCCGCTACGACCGCATCCGCAACTGGTACCGCCTGAACAAGGACGTCGCGGGCGACCTCTACGTCGAGGTGGTACGCGACATCTTCAAGGGGAACCGCCTCGCGAACGGGACGCTCCGCGTGGGCGGCCGGGTGGTCGACCTCGCGCGGATCCGCTGCCCCGCGTTCCTGATCGCCGGGGCGCAGGACCACATCACGCCCCCGGAGCAGGTATTCGCGTTCGAGCGCCTCGCGCCGCACGCACGGTGCCGCCGCTTCACCGCCCGCGCGGGCCACGTCGGCGTCTTCATGGGCCACACCGCGCTGCGGTCCGTCTGGCCCGAGGTCGCGGCCGGGATGCTCGCTGCGGAGTGATAGAATCCGCGGCGTCTCGGGCCGGGTCGGACGCGGATGGAAGGCCGCGCGTTCAAGGTCGTCCTCGCCGCCGGAGTCGTCGCGCTCGCGACCGCGGCGGTCCACTCGCTCGCCGCGTTCCTGGCGGCCCTCGCGGCGCTCGAGTTCGCGCTCCAGGTCGCGGGATGGGTCTCGCGCCGTCGCATGTACGCGCCGGTCGCGGGCGCACCCGACCCGGCCGCACCCTATCCGGCCGCACCCGTCGCGGCCATGCCCGGCACGGAGGGGCCCGGCGCAGCACGAAGCGGCGCGGCGGGGCCGGGCACGCGGATCCTGTGCGTCGGGGATTCCTGGACGTACGGGATCGGCGCGCCGAAGGGCGAGTCCTACCCGGACCACCTCCGGCGCGTGCTCGGCGACGGCTGGACCGTGGTCAACCGGGGCTGGCCGGGCGCAAGCTCGTCCCACGTCGCGGCCCGGTTGCCGGGCTGGCTCGACGAGTTCCGCCCGGCCGTCGTGATCGCGATGGCGGGGGCGAACAACTGGCACAACACGCTCGGCGGATCGTACCGGGCGCTCGTCGAGGCCGGGCTGATCCGGCCCTCGCGATGGCGGCGGTGGGCCGCACAGGCCGACCGCGCGCTGTGGAAGCTCGCGCTGTGGCGCCTCGTCCGCTGGTCCGCGGTGGACGAGGGCAGGACGCGGTTCGAGGGGTACGCCGGCGCGGGCGCGGCGTACGGGTTCTTCGAGGGCCGGACGGACGGCCAGGACCAGTTCCGCAACCGCGACCGCGAGGCGGACCACGCGTTCCTCACCGCGGACGAGGCGCAGGGCCGCGGGGACTCCGCCGCCGTGACCGCGGCGCTGCTGCGCGCGTTCGACCGGGTCCGGGGGATCGAGGACTGGTCCGAGTACTGCGTGAACCACCTGCTGTGGCTCCAGGCGCGGGGCACGGAGGAGCAGTTCCGCGCGGTCACCGACCTGCTGCGGACGCGCCTGCCCCCCGCGGACTACCGGGTCGCGGTCGAGGACCCGTTCGTGCTGCAGCGCGACCACGAGGTCGGCGCGAAGATGCTGTGGTACGACCTCGCGCGCGTCCACGACGCCGTCGCCGCGGCCGGGGCGACGCTCGTGGTGCTGTCGTACCCGCAGGGCGTCTACAAGGGCGTCATGGGCGTCTTCGCCTCTGTCCACCGCGTGCCGTTCATCGACCTGACCCTGACGGGGCTGCCCTGGCGGAAGCGGCTGCGCGGGCCCCAGGGCCGCCTGACCGGCGAGGGGAACCGCCTGCTCGCCGAGCACGTCGCAGCGCGGCTCCGCGGTTCCGGCCTGCTGGGGGGGCGCTGACGTGGCGGGCACGGACACACGGCCGGCCGGGGTCCTCGGCGTATGGGACGGCCACGACGCCTCCGCCTGCCTGGTCGCGGACGGCGAGGTCGTGTTCGCGCTGTCCGAGGAGCGGCCGACCCGGCGCAAGCGCTTCTCGGGCTTCCCGCACCGGTCGATCCGCGCCGCGCTCGCGTTCGCCGAGGCGCACGGGGTCGAGGTCCGCGACGTGGCCGTGGCGGGCCGGCACGGCCGGGCGCTCCAGCGGCTCCTGGATCCCCTCTATTCGCGGGGCGACCCGGCCCGCGACCCGACCTCGGCCGCGAGCCTCCTCGTCGCGGCCTGGGAGAACACGGTCCCGCGCCTGCCGATCGCGCGCGAGGTCGAGCGGGCCGCGGGCAGCGCGCCCCTGATGGCCCGGCTGCGGGCCGCGGTGGGCGCGCCCTTCCGCCTGCACCTCGTCCCGCACCACGAGGCGCACGCGTTCTCGGCGCTGCTCGGCGGCGGCGGGCCCGACGCGCTCGTCGTCACGTTCGACGCGTACGGTGAGGGGGTCGCGGCCACGGCGCGATCGGCTGCGGACCCCGCGCGCCCGGTCGCGACGCTTCCCCCCTCCGCCGGCCTCGCGAGGCTGTATGGCGCGGCCACGGTCCGGCTCGGCTTCCGCGAGGGCGACGAGGGCAAGGTCATGGGCCTCGCGGCGCGCGGCGACCCGGAGCCGGGGCTCGGCCGGCTGCTCGCGATGTTCGCCGCGCGGGGGGGGGAGCCCGCCCTGCGCGTCCCGGTCACGCGGGCGACCGTGGACAAGGCGCTCGCCGGGCTTTCGCGCGAGGACGCCTCCGCGGCGGTCCAGGCGGTCACCGAGAGCCTCGCCGCGGCCTGGGTCGCGTCCGTGCTGCCCCGGGTGCCCGGCGCGACCCGCCTGCTGCTCGCGGGAGGGCTGTTCTCGAACATCCTGCTCAACCGGGCGCTCGCGGCCCTGCCCGGGGTCGGGTGCGTCTTCGTGTTCCCGAACATGGTGGACGGGGGCCTCCGCGCGGGCGCGGCGCACCGGGCGTGGCGCGACATCGCGGGGGCGTGCTGCCGTCCGATCCGCCACGTCCTGCTCGGCCGCGAGTTCGGCGCGGGCGACGCGCGGCGAGCGGCCGAGGCGTCGGGGCTCCCGTGGCGACGCGCGGACGACCCGGAGGCGGCCGCGGTCGCGCACCTGCTGGCGGGACGCGTGGTCTGCCGGCACGACGGGCGCGACGAGTTCGGGCCGCGCGCGCTCGGGAACCGGTCCGTCCTGTTCCCGGCGGCCGACCCGGCGCTCGCGGACCGGGTCAACGCGGCGCTCGCGCGCGACGAGTTCATGCCGTTCGGCCCGGCCCTGCCGTCCGATCACCCCCCCGGGCTGTGGACCGGCCGCGCGCGGGACGAGGACCTCCGGTACATGACCCTGGCCGTGGCCGCGACCGACGCCTTCCGGCGCGCCTGCCCGGCGGTCGTCCACCTGGACGGGACCGCGCGGCCCCAGGTGGCGGACCCGGTCTGGTGCGCGGGCCTGGACCGCATCCTGCGCGGGTACGCGGCCGGGGGCGGCGGGCCGGCCGTGGTCAACACGAGCTTCAACCTGCACGGCGAGCCGATCGTCCACACGCCGGAGGACGCGGTCCGCACGTTCGCCGCGTCCGGGCTGGACGTGCTGCTGGTGGGGGGGATCGAGGTGAGGCGCGCATGACGGCGATCCCCTGCGGACGCGAGTGGGCCGACCTCTCCTTGCGACGGCGGCGGGTCGTGTGGGGACTGACCCTCGTGGTCCTCGTGTTCTCCGCGCTGCGGTTCGACGGCCCGGCCGCGGGCTACTGGGACACCTACATCACGGTCCCCGCGATGTTCATGGCGGGCGAGCGCGTGGAGCTGCTCCGGATCGACGGGACGCCACGCTACTCCTACGAGCTGACCGGCCGCGTGCCGGACGACACGTACGACCCGTCGCCCGGCGGGTTCGGCATCGCGTCCCAGGACCAGCGGATCGGCACGGGCATCCTGTTCGCCGCGCCGTTCTCGCTCCTCGGCCAGGCCGCGTTCCGGTGGGGCTTCGCCGCGGCGTGGGCCGCGACGTTCCTGTTCTCGTTCATCGGGTTCCGCAGGCTCGCCGGGGGCTTCGGCGCGCCGCTCGCGGCCGCGATCGCGCTCGTCGCGAACCCGTTCTCGCTATACATCGAGCGCCTGAACGGGAACCTGTTCGGGCTCGCCGTGCTCGCGCTCCTGTGGGTCCTGTCCACCGAGGCGCGGCCACGCTTCTGGCTGATCGGCCTGATCTACGGCGTGCTCGGGGGGATCCGGAACGAGGCGATCGTGCTCGGGCCGGTGATGCTCGCCCTGCTAGCGCGCGGGTCCGGGGGGTGGGGCGCGTTCGCGCGCCGGCTCGGCGCCTTCACGGCCGCCGCATTCGTGGCCATCCTGCCGGTCCTGCTGTGGAACCGCTTCGCGTACGGCCAGATGCTGATCCACCCGTCGCAGGTCGCGGCGCTGGAGGGTTTCCGGCCGACGTTCCCCCACTCGTTCCTGGGCGCGGAGTTCCGGTTCAACGGCCTGCTCAACTGGCCGTTCCACGACCACGTCGTCCGTACGCCGCACTTCGCGTTCCCGACCGCGGTGCACTGGATGCTCGTGACCGTGAAGTCGCTCGGCGTCGTGCTCGCGGCCCTGGCCGCGGTCGGCGCGATCGTGCTGTTGCGGCGGCGGCCGTTCGAAGGCTGGTGCCTCGCCGCGTGGTGGGCGATCGTGTTCGGCCTGTTCGCGGCGCAGGAGAACTGGGAGGAGCTGAAGCAGACATTCATGGCCCTTCACCTCTTCCCGCTGTTCGCGTTCGCGGCGGCCGGCATCGCGTGGCTCGCGGAGGCTCCGCGCGACCGGCGGCGGCTCGCGGTCACGGCCGGGTCGGCCGCGGCGATCGCGGCCGCGGTGCTCGGCGCCCGCGCGATCGACGCGCCGGCGGACGAGCGCTGGTACGTCCGCTTCCCCCACGCGGCGCGGAACGACGCCGGGCTCGACGGGCTGCCCGAGGAGCGCCGGAAGGACTGGCACTTCTTCTATACCCGCGAATCCGCAGCCGAAATCGCGATCGAGCGCGAGCACATGACGACCCCTTCCCCGCTGCCGGCGCTCTACCGTCCGATCCGCCGGCCGGATGTCGAACGGATCGCGCGCGCGGCGCGGGAGCCGTGGGAGCGCGGGTTGACTGCGCTCGCCGTGTGGAGCTACATCTACGGCGAGTGACGCGCGGGGCAGGGGACCCGGCGATGCAGATCGAGCGACGGAGCGGCACGGGGCTCTCGAGGCCCATGCTCCCGGTGGACGTGCGGATGATCCGCTGCTCCACCCTCCTGATCCACTGGGCGCGCTTCAACATCCTGACAGACCCGTGGTTCGGCATGACCATGCGCGGGCTCCGCTGCTACCGCGCGCCGGGCATGAGGCCCTCCGAGCTGCCGCCCCTGGACGGCGTGCTGGTGTCCCACATCCACCCCGACCACTTCGAGCGCGGGCCGCTGGACGAGATGAGGCCCCAGCCGGGCGCGGTCCTGTTCCCGCCGGGCGCGCTCGCGAAGCTTGCGCAGCCGCACGGGCCCGGGTGGGCGGAGCTTCCGCCCTGGCGGACCGCCCCGATCGGCCGCGTCGAGGTGACCGCGGTCCCGGCGCGGCACACCGGCCCGGGGCCCGACGAGGTCAACTACGTGATGTGCTTCCCGGGGTGGGGGTGCGGCTTCTTCGGGGGGGACGCGCGGCTCGACGAGGACGTGCTGCGGCAGGTGCGCGAGCGGTTCGGCCCCATGTCGTTCGCGCTGCTGCCGGTCGGCGGGTCGCGCATCCTGGGGCGGAAGACCGTCATGGACGCGGCCGACGCCGCGCGGGCGGGCGCGATCCTCGAGGCGAAGGCGATCGTCCCCATCCACGAGGGCGGCATCTGGATGGCCGTCCCCCCCCTCTCGCGGCACCCCGGCCGCGCCGCCCACCTCGGGCCCGAGGTCAGGAAGATCGGGTCGGCGAGCAGGGTGGTGGTGCTGAAGGAAGGCGAGGCGGCCGCCCTCGCCCCCTGACGGTCAGTTCCCCCGCACCAGGAACGGACCGATCGCCAGGGCGTCGAGGCGCGCGGCACCGAACGACCGGATCGCGTCGCGCGGCGAGCACACGATCGGCTCGCCGTGCAGGTTGAACGAGGTGTTGACCACGCTCGGCACGCCGGTCCGCTCGAACACGAGGCGCAGGATCCGGTGGTACGACGGCGAGTCCGCCTCGTGGACCACCTGCGGCCGCGCGGTGCCGTCCAGGTGCACGACCGCGGGCGAGGCTGCCTTCATCCAATCCGAGCAGTCGAACGTGATCGTCATGAACCGGCTGGTCAGGTCCGCGCCCGGCCCGTAGTCGAGGTAGCAGTTCGCCGCGTGCTCGGCCAGCGTGGACGGCGCGAACGGCATGAACTCGGATCGCCCGAGCCGCGCGTTCAGGCGGTCGTTCACGCCGGCGTCCTCGGTCGAGGCGAGGATGCTGCGGTTCCCGAGCGCACGCGGGCCGTACTCCATGCGCCCGTCGAAGCGGGCGACCACCTTGCGCGCCGCCACGAGGTCCGCGACCGCGGCCTCGAGGTCCTTCGGCCGCTCGTAGCGCAGGCCGTCGTCCTCAAGGGCGTCCCCGATCTCGGACTCGGAGTACGACGCGCCGAGGAAGACGTCCCGGATGCGACGCGGGGGCCGCGGTCCGGCCGTCGTCACGTGGGCGAGCGCCGCGCCGACCGCGATACCCTGGTCGCTCATGGCCGGGTGGACGAAGATCGAGTCCACCTCGGGCAGGCCCCACAGCCGCTGGTTCACGCGCACGTTCGCGAACACGCCGCCCGCGAGCACCAGGTCCCGCGCGCCGGTCTCGGCGAGCCCGCGCCGGACCCAGGCGACGATCACGTCCTCGAGCCTGCGCTGCGCAGCCGCGGCGATCTCGGCCGGCGAGAAGCGGGCCAGGTCGCGGAACGGCCCCCGCCGCCACAGCTTCGACCGGACCGGCGCGAGCCGGAAGCCCGGCCCCTTCGGGTCGAGCGAGAACAGGCGCTCCATCACCGGGTACGCCGCGGCCGGGTCGCCTCGCGCCGCGAGCCCGGTCACCTTGCCCGCGTCGAGCACGTGGAACCCGAGGAACTGCGATATCTCGCCGTAGAACTGGCCGGGCGACCCGGTCGCGTCCGAGCCCCACAACGGCTCCACGCGCCCGCCCGCGCACCGGAAGGCCCGCGCGGACCAGCCGTCGCCCAGGTTGTCGACCGAGACCGCGAGCGCCGTATCGGTCCCGGACGTGTAGTACGCCGAGTACGCGTGCGCGGTGTGGTGGTCGTGCAGGGTCACGGGGCGGCCGAACCGGTGCCGCAGCATCACGCTCGACACGGCCTCGACCGCGCGCGCCGCGGCCCCCTCGGTCCGCAGGCCGGACTGGAAGACCGACCAGGCGTTGTGCAGGAGCCCGAACAGGTCGTGCTCGCCCTCGATCGCCGCGGACCCGAGCAGGCGTGGCACGAAGTGGTAGCGGTTGCCCGCCGCGATCGCGCCGACCTCGCCGAGCCGCACGCCGCCGAGGCGCAGCACCTCCGCGACCGCCAGGGTCGGGAAGCCCGCCTGGTACTTGCGGCGGCTGATGCGCTCCTCCGCGACCGCGGCCACGATCTCGGTGCCGCGGACGAGCGCGGCGTTCGCGTTCGTGTCCTCGTGGATCGCGAGCACCAGCGGATCCGGCACGGCCATCGCCCCTGCTCCGCAGGCCGGGCGCCCCTCCGGTTCCCGCGTGCGGGGTCCGGACGGGCCGCGGGATCATGTCAGGGATGGCGGGGCGGCGCAAATCGGGGGACCGCGCGGCGGCACCACCGCGCCGTCAGTTCGTCTTCAGCAGGCAGCACTTCTTGTACTTGCGGCCGCTCCCGCACGGGCAGGGGTCGTTGTGGCCGATCTTGACCCTGCGGACGAACGGGGGCTCCGGCGGGTCCTCGACGAACCGGAGCGGCCCGGCGTACGGCCGGCCGGCATCCACGTCGCAGCGGATCCGGATCACCTCCCGCCACAGCATGTCCCTCATCATCGGGGCCGGGACGAGCCGGCCGGCCCGTCCGCACGAGGGGCAGGGCACGGCAGGGTCGAGGCGCAGGCCGCTGCGGGAGCCGACGAACACCTGTCCGAAATCGCAGCGGTTCTCGTCGCCGCAGGCTTCGCATCGGGAAACGATCGTCGCCGCCGGACGGTCCAGGGGGCCGCGCAGTTCCTCCCCGAGCGGCGGGAAGGAAGCCTCGATCCCGGCGAGCCTGGCACGGGCCTCCGCCAGCCCTGGCCGCTCCACGCCGAGCAGGGCGCAGAACGTCGTGAACGGATTGTCGATCTCGGGCTGGCACCGGCGGACCTCGCCCTCGACGAGGTCCAGGAAGCGGGGATCGACGAACGCGAGCGCGCCTTCGGTCCACGATTCGATGTCGATCAGCTCGGCGCGCATGTCCTTGAAGGTGTCGAGCAGGTGATCGATGGTCCGCGGTCCTCCGATCGCCTCCAGGACGCCCCATCCCCAGATCCGCTGGCGGTAGTCGAGTTCGTCCCAGCGTTCGAGCAGGTCCGCCTCGGCGGCCGGCCCGAACCGGCAGAGGGCGCGGGCGACCCGGTCGCGCAACGTGTCGTCGTCGTGGAACTCGTCCAGGCTGTCGACCAGGACCGGGACGAGGCGCGGGTCCCGCACGGCCTCAGCGACGCGCACCAGCCGGAACAGGCCAGCATCGTCGGCGCACGGGATGGCATCGACCAGCGCGTCCGCTACCTCCCCCGCCGCCCTCGCCTCGAGGGCCGCGACGATGTCGTCCTCTCCCGGCAGGTCCTCGACGTCCGCGGCGAGCAGGTCCGTCAGCCGGGCGACCGTCAAGTCGCGGCAGGCGGCCCTGGGTCTCGCCCACCCGTCGAGCACGCACGCGAGCACGAAGCACGCGAGCGCGTCGACCGTCGGGTCCGGCAGGGTGCGGCGGTCGCCGACGCAGGCGGCGAGACGGGACGCGAAGACGATCGGGGGGCGCCCCGGGTCCGATGCGTCGAGCAGGAGGAGCGCGCCGGTCAGCCGCTCGGCCGCGTCGGCGAACGGGAGCGACGCCAGGCGGTCGATCTCGCGGAGCGGGGCATCCGGCTCGTACAGCGGCGCGAGGTCGGCGAAGGACGTCTCCGTCCCCGCGACCCGGAGGAAGGTCGCAACCGTACGCCGCCCGAGGACCTCGGCGCCCGTCCACTCGAGGCAGTCCTCGACCTCCTGGACGGCCTCGTCGACCGCGTCATCGTCGTCGAACGGGATCTCGTCCTCGTCGTCCCCGGGCTCGTCCTCGCCGTCCGGCGATTCCAGGTCGAACCGCAGAAACTCGGCGAGCAGGGACGCGGTCTCGTCCAGCCGGAACCGGGCGGCAAGGGTCAGCGCCCGATTCCACGCGAACGCGTCCGGCGGCGCGCCGGGCTCCGGACGCGGCAGGCGCGCGACCAGCCGGCGAACGGCTTCCTCCGAGGCCGGCCCGGCCGCGTCGAGGACGCCCAACGCCGCGAACCGGCGGGTCACGTCCTGCATTCCGGCGGCCGACGACAGGATCTCCTCGGCGATCTCGACCGCCCGCTCCGGCGCGAGGCCCGCCGCGGCCCAGGCGGCGGCGAACGACCGACCCGCGGGCGTTCCGGACCGCAGGGCCTCGAGCAGCACGCCCACGTGGGGGGCGAGCAGCGAGCGGTCGAGCGCCCTCATGGCGACGTGCGCCCGGTTGTCGTCCGGGCCTTCGAGGATGCCGCGGACCGTGCCCGGGTCGAGCAGGGCCTCCAGCTCCGCCGCGCGTTCCTCGCGGCCGGTCTCGCGAGCGTCCTCGATCTGGTCCAGGATCCAGCCCTGCACGGCCGGGTCGCGGACCCGGTCGATGGAAGGGACGAACGCCATGCGTCGCTCCGGGCGTCGAGACGGGCCGATCATACGCGGTCGGGCCGCGGGCGGCGAGCCCGTCCGGACGGCCGGGGCGATCGGGGGCAGGCCGCCTCAGCGGCAGTACCGGAGGCAGCGCTCGCGGGCCCTCTCGTTGAAGTCGCGGCCGGCCACGTCCGGCGTCCTCGGGTACGCCCTCTCGCAGTTCCGCATGCAGGCGCCGGTCGCGTTCTGGCTCATGTAGGGGTCCGGGGACGGGAGCTCGCTCACCGGCTGCCAGGCGCCGCACCCGGCCGCGAGGCTGGTCAGCGCGACGACCACGGCGACTGCCGGCGCGGGTTTCAGCGTTCCCCCCGAAGTCACTGTCCCCAGGCGATTGTCGGCGATCGGGCTCGGCGGGGGCAAGCGTGCGGCGGGCTCGGGCAGGTAGGGGAGCGGGCTCGGGCAGGGAGGGGAGCGGGCTCGGGCTCGGGTGCGGGGACGGGTTCGGGGACGGGTGAAGTTGCGCGCAACCGGACGGTGTGGCATCGTTCCTCGGGCCTGTCCGGGATCGGATTCCGATGCGCCTGGTGCTCGTCAACCCGTCGTTCCAGCAGCGGATCCGGCGCATCGCGCAGACCACGGTCGGCCCGCCCCTCGGGCTCGCGTACCTCGCGGCGGCGGCGCGCGAGGCCGGTCACGACCCGCGGATCGTGGACGCGAACGCGCTCGGCCTGAACGAGGCGGCCACGGTGCTCGCGGTGCTCGCGGACGCGCCCCGGGTCGTCGGGATCACCGCGACCACCCCGACCTTCCCGGCCGCCGGGCGCCTCGCGGCGGCGCTCAAGCGGGAGCGGCCCGACCTGACCGTGCTGGTCGGCGGCCCGCACACCACCGCCCTGCCCGCACGATCGCTGGCCGAGCACCCCGCGATCGACGCGGTCGCGCGCGGCGAGGCCGAGAGGACCCTCCCGGCCGTGCTCGCGGCCATCGAGGCCGGGGGCGGGCCTGGCGGGAGCGGGCTTGTCGGGGGCGGCCTGGCCGAGGTCCCGGGCGTCGCGTTCCGCAGGCCGGACGGGACCGTCACGGACACCGGCGTCGCCCCGACGATCGAGGACCTCGACTCGATCCCGGTCCCCGCCCGCGACCTGCTCCCGATGCGGCGCTACCGGTCCGTGGACTCGGACCGCTTCACGACCCTGCTCGCCATGCGCGGCTGCCCGTGCAAGTGCGTCTATTGCGCCGTCCCGCCCGTGTTCGGCCGCCGGATGCGCTACCGGAGCCCGGGCAGGGTCGCCGCGGAGATGCTCGCGGTCCGGGCGGAGTTCGGCACGGACTTCTTCTCGTTCGTGGACGACACGTTCACGACGAAGCGCGAGTGGGTGGAGGAGTTCTGCGAGGCGCTGGGCGCCGGGTCGGGGACGGGGGAGATCCGCTGGATCTGCCTGACCCGCGCCGACATGGTGGACGAGGCGCTGCTCCGGCGGATGCGGGCGGCCGGGTGCGTGCGGGTCGAGTTCGGGATCGAGAGCGGATCCGCGACCGGCCGCGCGTTCCTGAAGAAGGGGCTGTCCGAGACCTCCATCGTCTCGGCGTTCGAGGCCGCGCGCGCCGCGGGCCTGTCCACGATGGGCTTCGCGATGCTGAACGTCCCGGGCGAGGGCGAGGCGGACGTCGCGGCCACGTTCGACCTGGTCCGGCGCGCGGACCCGGACTTCCTGCAGGTCTCGTTCATGACGCCCTACCCCGGCACGCCGCTGTGGGACTGGGCGCGCGAGCGCGGCCTCGTCGCGACCGAGGACTGGGAGCGGTACGTGTTCCTGCGGGAGGTCGTGCTCCGCAACGAGACCATGACCCCGGAGCAGCTCCAGGCCCAGTATGCGCGGCTCGTGCGCTGGTTCTGGCTGCGGCCGGCCACGGCGATGAACCTGATCCGGCTGGTGCTGTCGCGGAAGAGCGCGGCCGCCTCGCTGGGACGGACGATCCGGCTCGGGCTCGCGGCCCTGGTGCCGTGGCGCGGGGAGCCGGGCCCGGCCCGGGACGACGCAGGTCCCGGGCGGGGACGCGGGGGACGCGATGGCGGCTGACCTCGCGGACCTCGCGCTGCGGCTCGCGGCCGCGGCGGTCGCGTTCCTGCTGCCGGGATGGCTGGTCGCGGACTGGATCGGCGAGGGCTGGACGCGGGGCCTGCGGCTCGCCGCGGGCGCCGCGATCGGGCTGCTGGTGGTGCCGATCGCGTGCTTCTCCGCGGCGTGGTTGATGGGGACGAACGTCCGGCCTCCTCTGGTCGTCGGGGTGGGGGTGGTGATCGCGGTCGTCGTGGCGGGCGGGCGGGTCGCGGTCCGGTGGG